>DASWDX010000080.1:0-33981 GCA_036395055.1 Pyrinomonadaceae bacterium
TGCCAGTCGCAGGCTGCCGGGTGTTGCAACCGTCTTCATGCATGAGTCCACCGGCGATTCCAGCTACCATGCGCTCCAGATTTGGGCCAACCGCCGCTTCTCTGAGCGCCTGGCTTTCCAGGCTGCTTACACCTGGAGCCATGCGATTACGAACGTTCCGCTCGCGGCCTTCAACCGCGGCGCTACCGATCCCTTCAACTACAATCTTGACCGTGGCGATGCAGACCTTGACCGAAGGCAGATGTTTGTTACGAACGCAGTGTACGTCTTGCCATCGTTCAAGAGATGGGGCGCCGTCGCGAGTCACATTCTAGGAGATTGGCAGCTCAATGCGATCGCCTCTTTCCTGGGAGGCACTCCGCTTGATGTTACGTCCGGCGCAAATACCGCCGGTCTAGCCGCTAGTTTTGGCAATCTCGGCCAGCGCCCTAACTTGGTTCTCGGCGTACCCATTTACCTTCACAACCCAGGTGACTCGCTACAATATCTCAACCCGGCGGCATTTTCATTACCTGAGTTGGGGCGGTTTGGCAGCCTCGGTCGCGGTTCCATACGAGGACCCGGCACAAAGAACTTTGATTTCTCGGTAGTAAAGAACTGGAGAATTCATGATCGTTATAGCCTTCAGTTCCGCGCGGAGATGTTCAATGCCTTCAACCATACGAATTTCAATGGTATCGATGCCGGCCTGAGCTTGAACAATGTCGTTGGGGACGAGAACTTTGGCAAGCCGCTCAACCCAAACTTTGGCCGGATTACTGCTACGCGAGGACCGCGCGAGATCCAGTTCGGAGTGAAGTTCAACTTCTGAATTAGTGGTAATTCAAGCATCCATCAATTTTTAACCTGCTGTCCGCCTTTAGGTGTGAGTTGAGCCGCTACCCAATGGCGATCGTCATTGGCAATGAGCTACACCCTCACGGACCTGAACAGTCTTATTCACTTTACCGACGCCCAAGAAGAGCACAACGCATTTTCAGAGTGTCTGTAAACGCAAGAAAAGGCGACACTTACGAGTGTCGCCCCTATCACTGAGCCAAGCGGGCGATAAACCGTTTATTATCAATAGTTTACGCGGATTATTGGGACCAGGGAGTAGCCGCAAACTCCGCGAATATCGGCATTTTATGCGATCTCTGCTCGCTTGCCCAGTGGTAGGGGCACTCCCTCAAATTCAGCGTTCCACATTACGAGTTCGCGGTTAGAGTGACCGGACGCGGTGCGCCCTGAATGTGGACCGGAAGCTGCGGGACGCAACATACTTTTACTAATCGCGCGCGGTCAGCTGCAAGGCGTTATAAAAACGACTCGGTTGCCCAGCGAATAAATTGAGTGATGCACTAAACCACTCAACTTCGTTCTTCAAGACTATTTTGAGACTATAAAGTTTAATGGCATTATCACGCATCACCATTCGAGCAATTTGCAGAGCGCGTTCGCGCGTGACTTCGCCGTCGTTCATCATTCCCGTGAGAGCTAAGCGAGCGCTTGACGCGCGGTGTGCGTGGTCATCCAACCTAATTCTTCCCACCCCAGGTCCAGCGACACCACGCCGTCTTCTGTGTCCGTGCCGAACAGAACTTTCTCCGGGTCGTATTCCAGCCAGGCTCTTAATGTTTCACTGAGAGCACGCGGATAGAGCAGGAATGTTTGGGCCGAGACATCCGCGTAGACGTTCGGCTTCTCGAAGAGGGCCATGGTCTCTCTGGTCCAGGGAAAGCCCCCATGTGCTAAAACAAAATTCGTCTTTCTTAAAGTTGGACAGTCAACAATCCCAATTCCTTAATATTGGCCAGGAGGATGAAGGCATTTGAGCGGCGAGGATCATTAAAGGTGCCAGCCATCTCTCTGTCGCGGCTCCGCATCAGCTCAAAGAGCTTGAGGTAACAGTCGTGATATCCATCGGCGCAGGATGACGTGGCAGACCCGACCTCTTCGATTACGCGTTAGGCGACAGAACCCAACAGGTAAACACCCTTATGGAATCCGGAATTGCGCGAGCCGTGACATTGACCCCGACAGCGGTACAGGAACGATTCGAGTTCCTCGATGTTCTGCGAGGCTTTGCGCTTTTCGGAATAGTCACCGCGAACATGATCCTTTACTCCCTCTACCTTTACTTGCCGGAGTCCGCAAAGGAGAGCATGAACACCTATTCGACGGACAGAGCACTCGACTTCCTTGAACTGGTTCTGATCGAGGGGAAGTTCTACACCATCTTCTCGGTACTTTTCGGAATAGGGTTCTCGATCTTGCTCACTCGCGCCCAAGCGAAAGGCTTGGTCTTTCATCGCTTCTTTCTTAGACGCCTGGTTTTTTTTTGTACCTGATCGGCGCGGCGCACGCGATTCAATTCTGGATCGACGACATACTTCAATTCTATGCCCTGTGCGGAGCACTGCTTCTGCCCTTTGCCAGAGTTCGCAATCGGACAATCCTCGTGTTCTCGGCGCTCGCGCTGGTGGCTCCCGCTGCTATCACGCTCACCGGCGCGATTCCCCCTGAGTCGTTTACAGCTCCGCGGGATATGCTCTTCCACCGCTTCGGCTTCACTAACGATACAAGGATCGACGTCTGGACGAGCGGGAGCGTTGCACAGATAGTACGCCTCAACGTCAGCAACTGGTTCAATCAACTGGATTACGTCATTACAAGCGGTATGCTGTTTAAGATCTTCGGCTGTTTCCTACTGGGTTTCTACCTCGGCCGAAACGAGATACACAAGAATCTGCAGAAGTATCGGTTAATCATCAAACGCTTGGCGGTCTTCGGGATCGCCACCGGGGTTCCGCTCAACGTGATCTACGCATGGACTTTCTCGTCGGAGTCCTGGCTGCATACGGTGACCGACACGGTGGGCATCCTGCCGTTGAGCGCCGGGTATGCATCACTGCTTTGTTTGATTTGGATTGGTCCGAGCGGAAACAAGCTGCTACATCACTTTGCGCCGGTTGGCCGAATGGCACTGACTAACTACGTAGGCCAGAGTGTGATCTGCACGTTGATCTTCTACGGGACGGGACTTGGGCTGGGAGGGAAAATGGGCCCAACGCTGTACTTACCTGTCGGCTTCGTCGTCTATCTATTTCAGATTGTCTGGAAGTGTTGCTGAGGCGCTATTACTTCATTCGGCTATTCGCATTCCCATGCGTCGCAGGAGATCATGATAGCGCGCATGGTCGCGAAGCAGGTCGTAGAACATCCTAAACGTCACGTATACCAGCCAACCAGTGTTGCCGGTTTCGAAATCCCGTTCGAGCCACGTCAAAGCCTGTTCAATATCTCGAAGGCCTATGTAAACCTGGGCCAGATTAAAGCCTGAAGCCGTATGCTCGGCATATCTCTGTTCAAGCTCGGCGACTATCGCCATCGCCTCCGACTCCTTGCCGGCTAGTGCGTATGATTGACCCAGACCACCAAGGAACAGACCGCCACGCTCAGAGAGGGCAACTGCCTTCTCAGCTTCCGCAATTGCTTCGTCAAAGCGTTGCTGCTCTGCGTATGTGCCACCGAGAAAAAAGTGGCTGAGCGGAAAGTTCGGCTCAAGCTCTATCACGCGTTGCCACTCATTGACGGCGCCCGCCATGTCGCCCCCACCCCGATAGGCCTCGCCGACCAATGTGCAGAAGAGGGGCGAAAGTGGATCCAGGTCCATCGCACGTTTGATCTCTCGCAGCTCATCATTGCGGCGCCGAAGCACACGGAAGTACTCGGAGTACCAATGGTGCGCCGTCGGATAATTTGGGTTGAGACGGATCGCGCGCTGGTACGCCTGCTCTGCCTGTTCCCATTGCAAGGCCCGAAAATGGACTTGGCCCATCGAGGCGTGCGCTTCCGCCACGGTATCGTCCAACTGAAGCGCGCGCTCCGCTGCTGCTCGGGCGTACGGCAATGTTTCGGTAGTATGTGTGCCGAGATACAGCGTTATCTGCGTGAAGCAGTCGGCGATGCCTACATAGGCGAGAGCGAAGTTTGGATCCTTTGCCACCGCTTGCCGAAACAATTCGATTGCTTTGTTGAGTGCCGCTCCGGTCCGCTTGTTCCAATAAAAACGTCCTCTCAGATATAACTCAAACGACTCCGGATCATCAGTACCTCGTTTCAACACCGCCTCCTGATCTTCTCCAAGCAGTTTTATCTTGAGTGCGGCTACTACCGCGAGCGTGATTTCATCCTGCACGTCAAAAATGTCTTTCAGCTCGCGGTCATATCTTTCGGACCACAAATGGTAGCTGTCCGCAACATTGATGAGCTGAACGGTAATCCGCAGGCGATTGCCCGCGCGTCGCACGCTGCCTTCGAGGATGGTGTTCACGCGCAGTGTTTGGCCAATCTGATCAACGTTGACCTGTTTACCCTTGAAAGAAAATGATGATGTGCGCGCCGTCACCTTCAAACCATCAACCTTCGCAAGGGCGTTGAGGAGCTCCTCAGCCAGACCGTCGCAGAAAAACTCGTTCTCCGCATCCGCGCTGATGTTTGCAAACGGCAACACCGCGATGGATTTAATAGCACCCAACGCGCTCGTCGTCGGTTTCTGGTTCTGCGAGGACGTGGTGATTTCGTGGCTCTCTGGTGATGGAGTAAGAGTCATTGTTGCCGACTCAGATTCCGTAAGCGGCGCGGCAACTAGTGAAGCGCCATCTACGCGACAGAACTTCAGCGTCTTATCTGTCTCGACGCGATTACATTGGGGGCAGCGTTTCATACCTATTCAGGTAACCCGACCCTTCTCAGCAATGGCTGAAAACGCGGATCGGCTTGAAGCGTTTCATAGCAGGGTCGACCTTGATGAAACCGATGAACTGATCGCATTTGTCGATTGCCTCGTTGAGCACAGCAAACGCCTGATCCTTTTCTCCAAGCTCGGCATAGAAGGTTGCCAAAGTGTATGGCGATGACTTTACTCTGGCGTGCTCTTTAGTCACTGTTGCGAGAAACGCCGGCCAGCCGCCTTTGGCAAAACTCTCTCTTACTAATCTCGCAGCTTCGGCCTCGTCGCGCACTTCGTTGTTCTTCGCAAATTCTTCAACAGCCAAAGCATGTTTACCGTTGAATCGGTAAACGTTGAAGAGAGAGAAATGAGATAACCAGAAATCGGGAGACATCTCGACAGAACGTTTTGCCTCGGTCTCGCTTCATCAATTCGTCCGGAATAAAATAGGATCCACGCATAATTGACGTTGCCGATTATCAGTGTTAGCAAAGCTGCGGCCGCGACCAGAATCGTCTTGCGGGTTTTCGGTTTGGCGAGCGCGCCGGTTGGGGCAGGCGTTTGTGCCGGAAGTGCGGTCGTGGGGCCGGTGGCGCGGCTGATGCCCGCATCAGTTTTGTGAGGAAGGATGCTCGTCTCGATCTCGTTCGATTGGGAAGTCGAACCGAGCCATGCCGTCCCTGCTTCACTGCCGGACGATGACGATTCGCTGACGAGAGTTGCACCATCGGCGCGACAGAACCTCAGCGCTTCGTCGGTCTCAACACGATTGCCTTGGAGGCAGCGTTTCATTCGGCTTGACGTCATTTCTTCAGCAGTGCGGGCCAATTCATGATCACGGTCGGCGGTGGCGCTGTCGGTTCACCAATCAAGGTGCCGATGAGAAATCTTTGCCCGTCGCGCGAAACATCATATTCGTGAAAACCCAGGACCCACGCCATCATTCGAGTTTTGAAGAGCGGTTTGGGCGCGGCGAACTCAAATTCAGTCCCGCCGGTCTTCACGGCTGACGACATCATCTGACCGTCGGCGGCTACAAAAAAGAGTTCGCTGCCATCGCGCCGCCAGACGGCCAACACGCCGCCGGTGGTCGAGACGCGCTTTTTATCCGCGCCGAGTTTTCCGTCCGCAGAAAATGACTCGACGTAGATTTCGTAATTGCCGGTTTCGTCCGATGCGTAGGCGAGCCAGCGCCCGTTCGGCGAAAGCTGCGGACTCGTTTCGTCGAACGGCGAATTCAGTAACAGATACGCTTTCCTATCGCCGGACATCGGCCGCGCCCACACATCGCGCCGCGTTTTCACTCCGCGGTGCAGGAAAATAATGAAGCGCCCGTCAGGCGACCAATCGGCGGGAAAGTTCGCTCCTGGTACAAGAGTTTCAGTTTCACCCGAGCCGTTAGCGGCTTTCACCGTCAGACCGCCATCCCCTGTATATGCGAGGCGGCTGCCGTCCGGCGACCAGGCGGGAATTTGACTGAAGGTCGAAGTGATCCGAAGTCCCGTGCCTTTTTCCAGATCAATGACCCAAAGATTAAAATCACGCTTGACCACCAGGCGTTTTCCGTCAGGTGAAACATGCGGGTCTTGCCCGATGGCGACCTTCATCGGGGCGTCAATCGTACCCGTCTGTTTCCCTTCGCGGTCGAACCAGACGAGCTGATAATCGCGCTGCCATTTCCCCTGCCAAATCAGGACACCGTTGTCCGAAACAGAAAACCGCCGGGTGCCGAGTTCGTTCGCTTGTCCAGTAACAATCGGCATAGCATCGCCCGTGAGCGCGAGCTGTGTGGCGTCAAAGGCTTGCGCGACGAGCGCGTCGTTGCGGACAAGGACCAGGTAGCCTTGCGGCGTATAAACGAACGGCGAATCGTCCGGCAGAATTTGTTTGGTTTCTGGTGAATCAAGCGAGCCGGCCCAAATGCCTGTCAGCTGCCGCTGGAAAAGAAAATGACGACCGTCGGGCAGGAAGTAAGGATAACGATGTCGTTCATCGGTATTATCTTCGATCTTCATCGCCACGGGCTTCGGCTCACCTCCCTGCGCTGACACCTGCACGAGGGTCTTTCGGTAATCAGGAACGAAGACGATGACGCCGTCTTTGTTCCACGTCCCTCCGACCATACGCGCGGCGTCGCACAAGACCTGCGCGTTTGCGCCGTTAAGATCGGAACGCTTGAGCTTTCCGTTGGAACCGTACGCAATCGAGCGACTGTCCGGCGACCAGAAAGGCTCCAGAGCATTCTCTGAACCGGGCAGAACCTTCGCCTCCGGCGAACCGAGATTGCGGACATAAAGCATATTTTTGCTGTCCGCTGACGTGGCGGTAAAGGCGACCTTCTGTCCGTCGGGCGAGATGACAGCCGCGTCAGGCTGCGCATCATTGAAAGCGAGTTCGGGCGGCGGCGTGAAAGAAAGCCGCGCGGCGCCAGTGTTTGTTTCTGAGCGATTGAAATAGAGCAGGCTAAGTGCCGCCAGCAAACTAACAACTAAGACACCAGCGCCAATCCACCCTACGCGCGCGTTGCCCAACCAACCCGATAGGCCAACGGCCGCGCTACTCTCCGCCGTGATCGTGGGCATCGTCGCCGTTTGGCCGGAACTGATTGCGCTTCCCGAAAGACTCTCGATCGCAAATGCCAGATCGCGTGCCGAATGAAATCGCTCGGCGGGATTCTTTTCCAGACAGTGACGCACCACGCGTTCGAGTGCGGGTGAAACGGTTTTATTCGTCTCGGAAAGATCCGGCGGGTCTTCGCGCAAAATCGCGCTCATCGTTTCGGCCATCGAGTCGCCGCGAAACGCGCGGCTGCCGGAAAGCATCTCGTAAAGGATCGCGCCAAATGAAAAGATGTCGGACCGATGATCGGCCGCCTGCCCCTTCAACTGTTCCGGCGACATGTAACCCATCGTGCCCATCACCGTGCCCGGATCGGTATTCACCTTGCGGGTGGGCACTTCAGTTTGCGATTGGTTGCCGTCGGTTGCGGAGGTGAGTTTGGCCAGACCGAAATCAAGAATCTTCACCCGGCCATCGTGGGTGATAAAGATGTTGTCGGGCTTAATATCGCGATGGACGATGCCTTTCTCATGCGCGGCAGCCAGTCCTTTGGCGATCTGTAGCGCGTAGTCAATCGCTTTGCGTTGCGGCAGGGCTGCGCCTCCCATCCGCTCACGTAGCGTCTCGCCTTCGAGCAGTTCCGAAACGATGTACGGCGCACCATCGTGAATGCCGATGTGATGGATGACTAGAATGTTTGGGTGATTAAGAGCACCGGCAGCCTGCGCTTCTTGTTCGAAACGATTGAGCCGCTCGGCGCTCTCCGAAAGCGAAGCGGGCAGAACTTTGATCGCCACGTCGCGACCGAGTTTCGTATCGCTCGCGCGATAGACTTCACCCATGCCGCCGGCTCCGATAGCGGAGACGACTTTGTAATTCCCGAGACTCTTACCTACTTCTATAGCCATAGCCTTAACGTCGCCTCTGTTTCAACATCCACTCGATCAGATCGGCGCGGATGTAGGCCGGATCCCAGGCGTTGTGATCGACACCGGGTAGCTCGGTGTACTGAACATTTGCACCGACCGCTTTGAGCGCGGCCGCCATTTTTCGCGACTCTCCAACCGATACGGTCTTGTCCGCCTCACCGTGAAAAATCCACACCGGGATCGACGCAACTTTTTTTGCGATGAACGCATAGGGATCGGCGACTTCAGCTGGTGCAAGGGCTGGATACTCAACGCCACTAGAGACGCCTTTGAACTTCGAGATAAAACCGCAGATCGGAACTATCGCCGCGAACCGTTCAGGGTACCTCGACGCAAGAAACCACGTTCCGTTGCCCCCCGCCGAACCGCCTGTAAGAACAACGCGTTTCGGATCGCCCTTAAATTCTTTGATCGATCTCTTTAGCGCCGCCATTGCGGCCTCACCACCTTCAAGCTGCCAAGCCGGCGTTCTGTCAGCATGGGCCTGTGGAAAGATGACAATTGCGGGAAACCCATCACGGCTGGAGCGAATCACGCGCCCGAAGCCGCCGTCTGTTGGACGAATGCCATCGTTTCCGTATGTACCGCCTCCGTGCAGAACGATAATGACCGGCCACGTTTTTGAGCGCGTGAATTCACGAGGGACAAAAACCTGATAACGGTATTCGGTGTTGTTTACGACGACCGCTCGATCCAGAAATCCGGTCTCGACCTTTTGTGCGGCGAGTGTTGAGGCGGCAAATAGAAATGCAGCAGCGACAAAAGGAGCTCGAATAAGTCTGAGGCTTTTGAATCTTCGTTTCATCATCTTTCTACGGTTACTGCGGCGAATTGAATTTCTTCAGCAGTTCCTGAAAGCGCGCGTCGCCGCGCAAGCTGTCGAAACCAGGATCGGTTTTGATTAGAAAAAGCCAAAAATCCCCCTGTTCCGCACGGTTGACGAGCGTGGCAATAGCTTTTTCCTTTTCACCGAGCTGCGTGAGCACCTCGGCTTTTAGCACTCCGCTCTGACCAAAATTTTGCCGGACGAGTTCCTTCAAATAACCGTTCAAGCCGCCGGTCGCAAAACTCTCTCGTAGCAACCGCGCATCTTCCGGCTTCCCGTCGAGTTCCAGCGATTTGGCGCGTTCCTCAACCGCCGCAGCATAATCGCCCGTCCGCTGGTAAACGCGCGCAAGCCAGCGGTGCGCCCACGGAAACGTCGGCTCAATCTCGGCGAGCTTCTTGAACTGCCGGATGCTCTCGTCCGTCTTGCCCGAAACGAACAACAGGACGCAGTAATAAAAATTGATTCCCGCCGAGGTCGGGTCAATCTCCAACGCACGCTTTATCGAAGCCTGTGACTCGTCGTAACGACCGAGCATCATCAGCCGCGCGCCCTCCCACTGATACGCTTGAGCATAATTCGGATTCAATTCCATCGCCCGCTTCAGCTCGCGCTCGGATTCCGCCCAGTTGTAATCCATCATGTATTGATAGCCGAGCGAGGCGTGCGCTTCCGCCAACCCGTCGTCGAGTTTGAGCGCGAGCCGAATATACTCTTTCTTTCGCGGACGATCTTCGTCTTCGTTAGTATCCGCCAGCCCAACGTAGCCGAGGGCGAAGTTCGGGTCTTTCTCGACCGCCTGCCGGAAATAATTTTCAGCCTTTTCAAATTCCTTTCCGGCGCGCTTGTTCCAGTAGAAGCGACCTTGCAGATAAAGCCGGTAGGCTTGCGGGTCTGTCGTGTAAGTCTTCGCAAGTTTCTGCTGGTCAACATCCGACAGTTTCAATTTAAGTTTGCTCGAAACATCGCGGGCGACCTCGCTTTGCAAATTTACCAGGTCTGCTTGTCTGCGATCGTATCTGTCGCTCCAGATCACGTTCTCAGTCTGCGCGTCTATCAGTTCCAGACTTAGCGTCAGTTGGTCGCCGCGCTGGACGACGCGCCCGTTCAGAATCGCCTGTACGTTTAGATCTTTACCGATCATCTTCGCATCGGTCGCTTTTCCTTTGTAACGAAAAACCGTAGAACGCGCTTTCACGTTAAGATTCGGCAGTTGCGATAAGCTGGTAATCAGACTCTCAGTCATGCCATCTGAAAGATAGTCGAGATCCTGATTGCCGCTTTCGTTGACGAACGGCATCACGGCGATCGATTGAATGGTGGCGGTGTGATTTCTTGAAAAGTATGAGTATCCGGCAACCGAAATACCGACAACCATCAAGATGAGCAGAGCGAGAACCAGACGGCGTCGTTTCGGTTTACTCAAATCCCGCGTTGTGCTTTGAGTTTGCGGTGCGGGAAGAACGGTAGTTGGCGCAGTCGGGCGATTGATGTTTGCATCTGTGCGATGCGGTAGGACGCTGGTCTCGGTCTCATTCGCGGCGGAAGCAGAACCAAGCTGCGCTGTTTCTCCTTCGGCAGTGAAGGGGAACGAATCGCTGACCAGCGTCGCCCCATCGACGCGACAGAACTTCAGCGCTTCGTCACTTTCAACGCGATTACATTGTGGGCAGCGTTTCATATTTAGAGTGAGGCGGCTTGACGCCGCTTTTTTCTTTCCTGATCCCTGGTTTAGCGCTACCCGCGATGTCCCGCTGCTTCATCGGAACTGCGGACTTCCCAAAGCGGCGTCGGGGCCGCCGCACTGCTCCAAACTTACTCCAAACTTACTGCGGCAAACCGAGACGCCGAATCAGATCCTTAAACCGCGGGTCGTCGCGCAAAGGATCCATGAATGGATCGACTTTCAATCGTTGTAGAAACCAGTCATGGGCTTGATATGCTTTTCCCAGTTCGGCAAATGCCTTGTCTTTTTCGCCAAGCGCGACATAAATAGTCGCTTCCCAGTAATGCGATACGGTCTTCGTTTTTTCGATTTCATTAAGTTTAGCCAGCACCGCCTCTGCTTCCTGTCGCCGACCGGATTTTGCATATGCGTATCCCAATGCGGCGTAGAGCGAACCATTAGTCTGAGAAGTTTTCTCCGAGATGGCCAACGATTCGGCGTACTTTCCATTTATGTCTAGCGCATGACACATCCAGTTTTGTCCGGTAATCAACGTGGGATCCAAATCGTAAGTCTTTTGCGCCTGATCGAGTGCACGATCATATTGCCGAGCATAGATATAGACCGCCGCAAAATTTGCACCCTGGACCAGTGATAACGGTTCCAAATCCATCGCGCGCTTCATCTCGGCAATCGCTTCGTCGTGCCGACCCATCGGACTCAGATAAACCCATGCGTAGCGGTAGTGCGTGATCGCCAGATTCGGGTCGAGCTCCAGCGAACGTTTGAATTCGTTCTCGGCTTTGGCCCAATCCCAATCGTAGGTTGCCGCGATTATCCCAGCCACGGTATGCGCCTCGGGAAGGTCGGGATCGATCTCCAGAGCTTTGGCGATCGCCGCTTTCGCAAGCGGCATTGCGTCTTTCGATTCCATGTAGGGATACGACGGCATGACCGCCCACGATTCACCGATGCCGACGTATGCTAAAGCAAAATTCGGGTCAAGCTTTATTGCCTGCTGGAATAGATCAATACTCCGCCGAATGTCCGCGTCCGACCGGCGCGCAAAATAGAAGCGGCCTTTAAGGTAGAGCTGGTACGCTTCGCTGTTGTCTGTGTAGCGCTTCGTGATGCCTTTCGTTTCGTTGCCTGCAAGTTTAACTTGCAGCTTTTGCGCGATGGCCGCAGCGATCTCGCGCTGCGTAGCCAGGAGGTCTGACATCTTGCGCTCATACTGCTCACCCCAAAGCGACTTGTTGTTTCTGACATCGACCAGCTCGACTGTGATATTCAAATTGTCGCCCCGCTTGACGAGGCGTCCGGTCATAACTGCATCAACACCGAGTTCACTGGCGACCTTCGCGATATCCGTGTCCTTACCCTTGTAACGCATTACCGAGGTCGTCGGGCTGACCTTTAAACCAGGTAGCTGTGACAAACGGAAGATCAGCGACTCTGCCAGGCCGTCTGACAAGTAATCCGTATCGGCATCGGCACTCTTGTTTTGAAAAGGAAGCACAGCGATGGAATTAATCGCTGCGGTCCCGCCGTCGGCTGAACCGCGAGATTTGAAAAACCAGTAGCCTGCGCCTGAAATCAAGATGAGCAGAATCGCGAGAGCAACTCCGGCGCTAAGTTTGTGCTTGCTGATCCCACTGAGCAAATATTCAGCACTCGAGACGGTGGGTGGTATCGACCCGGATCGGGTGACGGTCGACTGATTTGTTGACCCGCTGTCGGTGGTGAGCGCTCTCTCGCTAGTAACTGGGGGCGGCACTGTGGTGTCAAAGTCGGCGCCGGTCTCCATCTCGCGGCGCAGATGCTTCAATTCAATCGCAACTTCCCTGATGCCCTGGTACCTGTCATCTGCGTCCTTCTCTAAACAGCGGCGCACTATGCGTTGCAACTCGGCCGGCGCTGTTGGATTGAAATCGGCGATGGCCGGGGCCGGTTCGTAGACCACCTTGTGCAATGACTTTATGATTGATTCACCCTCGAAAGGCTTTTTGGCGGTCGCCGCTTCAAAAAGAATGCACCCGAAAGAGAAGATGTCGGAACGCTGGTCGATCTCTTTGGTTTTACCTTGCGCCTGCTCTGGAGACATGTAGCCGACGGTGCCCATCACCGTACCTGGAATTGAATGGTGAGGCATGACGGCCGTTGCCAGTTCGCTGGAATCGGCGTCCGGCACCGGCTGACGCTCGATCAATTTTGCGAGGCCAAAGTCCAGAATCTTCGCGTGACCATCGCGCGTAATCATGATGTTGTCAGGTTTCAGATCACGATGCACGATGCCCGCCGCATGCGCCTTCGCTAAGCCCTCGGCCACGTGTTGCAGGTAGCGCAACAGCTTCCTCAATTCGGTTCGCTCGCGGTGAATCTTCTCGCGCACAGTCACGCCATCGATGAACTCCATGGCAATGAAGTGCGTGCCGTCGTGTTCGCCAATCTCGAAGATCTGCGCGATGTTTGGATGACTCAGCGCGGCCGCGGACTTCGCCTCACGGACGAAACGATCCATGCGATCGCGATTCGACGCGAGGTCAGCCGGCAAGATCTTCAGGGCGACTTTGCGATCCAGCTTTGTATCCTGGGCCAGATACACCACGCCCATCCCACCCGCGCCGATTTTGGAGACGATCCGGTAATGCGAGATGGTTGAATTAGCTGTAAGAGTTTCAGTCATATAGCGATCATTTCATCCTGGAAATCGCATGCGCCGCACCAGTTCCTGGTAACGCGGATCGTCACGCAAAGCATCAATACGCGGATCAATTTTTATATACAGGAGTAAGAATTCGCGGTTTTCGAAAGCTTTATCCAGTTCCGCGAAGGCCTTATCTTTTTCACCCAATTGCACGTGATAAGTTGCAGCAACGTAGGGTGACAAACCTTCGGGCCGGTGTGGTCCGGTCATTTCACGCAGGTATCCCGGCCATCCACCCACAGCGAAACTCTTGCGAGCAAAGACCGCTGTTTGTAACTTACCTTCCAGTTCCTGATATCTGGCATATGACTCGACGCTCTCAGCATATCGACCCATCAATTGATATATGCAGGACAGGCTGAGATGTGTTGTCCGAAAGCCGGGCTCGAGTTCGAGTGTTTTCTTGAGCTGCGCCAGGCCCTCATCATAACGTCTGCCGTAAAGCAGGAGGTCACCGTAAAGACGGTTAATTACCGTTGAGAAAGGTTCCATCTCGAGAGCGCGACGAAGTTCGGCCATACCTTCTGCTTGCCTCCCGATACGATAGAGCATTACTCCAAGGTTCTGATGAGCTAACGGGTAATTCGGATTGAGTTCAAGAGCTCGTTTATATTCGCGTTCCGCTGTTTCGTACTCATAGTTATAAGAAGAAACAAATCCGAGCGAAGTATGGGATTCGGCCAGGTTGTCACCCAGTGCCACAGCTTTCCGGGCCGCTTCCTTCGCCTTAGGCAACGCCTCGCGCGCCGGAGCGAATCCGTAGTAGGTTTGCAACACGTACCCATCTGAGAGTCCGGCGTAACCAAGCGCGTAATTTGGATCTTTGGCGATTGCCTGTTGAAAATACTCAATTGATTTTCGAATAGCTTCATCACTGCGTTTGTTCCAGAAGAAACGGCCTTGTAGATAGAGTTGGTAGGCTTCGGCGTTCTGCGTGTAATTCGTTGCAACCTTCTGCTCATCCGAACCTGATAATCTTGTCCTTAGTTTACTTGCCACATCCCGGCCCACCTCATTCTGCAATGAAATCAGGTCCGCCTGCTTGCGGCTGTATTGCTCGCCCCAAAGCTGATTTCCAGTCCGTGTATCAACTAACGAAAGATAAAGGGTCAAATCATCACCGCGTTGGATGACGCGTCCGTTCAAGATTGCCTGGACGCTCAGTTCATTTCCTACCGTTTGCGGATCGACTTCTTTACCCTTGTAGCGAAATACGGAACTCGGGGCCTTGACCGAAAGTTCGGGCAGTTGTGACAGACTGTTGATGAGCGTCTCGGTCATGCCGTCGGACAGATATTCGATATCGGCGTTGCTGCTGCCATTTATGAATGGCATTACCGCGATCGAATTGATTTGACTTCTGCCTTTGGAAACAAAGGCGAAGTAGTAGGCGACGGTCGAGATGGCTCCAAGCAGCGCGAGTCCAATTATCGCAGTGGCAAACCTATGACTCTTTACCTGAGTGACGGCGTATTCAAGACTCGAAGAAGGTGACGTTACACCTTGCGTTCTGGCGGCCGGCCCACTCCTGGTCGCTCCCACCGAATCGGAGGCATAAGCCTGGGTTTCATTCTCGTTGATTGACCCAGTCGCAGCCCTGAGATTTGGCGCTATGGAACGTTCAAGCTCACCCTGAATATCGAGGTCTCTTCGCAAATTCTTCAGATCAATCAACAGGTCGCGGGCGGACTGATATCTCATTTCGACATCCTTGGTCAGCGCTTTTCGGATTATTCTTTGCAACTCGCTCGGCACATTCCCAAGGACTAGCGGTTCTTTTTCCAGGATTGCTACAACGGTGTGATTAACTGTTTCGCCGGCGAACGGTACTTTTCTGGCGAGCATTTCATAGAGGACAACGCCGAGGCTCCAGATATCGGTGCGGGCGTCTGTTTCTTTGCCGCGGGCCTGTTCCGGCGACATATAGAAAACCGTTCCCATCACGATTCCGGGAGCGGTGTTGATTTGGGCGCGGGTTGCGTCCTCCGAGCCGGTAGCTGCCCCGACAGGTCGAGGCTCTGACAGTTTTGCCAATCCGAAATCCAGAACTTTGGCATAGCCATCCTTGCGAATCATTATGTTCTCGGGCTTGATATCGCGATGGATAATGCCCGCGTGATGAGCCGCCGAAAGAGCTTCGGCCACTTGAACGCCGATCTTCAAGACCGGATTCAGGGATAGCGATTCCTTCAGCGAGAGATGCTCGCGAAGAGTCTGGCCGTCGATCAACTCGGTCGCGATATAGTTCTTACCGTCTACATCGCCGATCTCATAGACCGTCAGGATATTCGGATGATTGAGCGCGGACGCAGCTTTGGCTTCCTGAATAAAACGCTTCAATTTATTGGCATCTTGGCTGAATTCTTCGTTCAGGAATTTGATTGCGACTTTACGATCGAGTTTGGTGTCCTGCGCGAGATACACTTCCCCCATCCCACCCGCGCCGATTTTCGAGACGATGCGATAGTGCGATATGCATGAATCGGCTTTAAAAGTTTCAGGCATACTTACCGCCGCTTATCAAGACAAACCAATGCGTCGAAACAGATCTGCCCAACGCGGATCACTAGATAGGGCCTCCATCAACAACGGCTCCAGCCTCAGATTTGCCAACTGAAAACTTCGATACTGATACGCTTTTTCCAGCCACTCGAACGCCTTGTCCTTGTCATTCAGGCCGGCATACACAATGGCCAGGTCGCGGGCATCTGCGGTCTTCTCGGCAAATTTCTTCTCAAGTTCGGTAATTACGGATTGTGCCTCGTCTCGCCGTCCCGACCGGGCATTCACATACCCCAGTAACGCAAGGGAGCCGCTCGATCTATTCGATAGCTCCACGGCCTTTAGCGTTTCAGCCGTCGCTTCGGTAAAGCGGCTCTGCTTCACATGAACGATCCCAAGTACAGAATGTCCGGGCCAAAAGTTGGGATCGAGTTCGATCATTCTTTGGCAAGTATTGAACGACGCGTTTAGATCGCCCCGGTCGAGATAGATTTCGGCGATGTTATTTAGGAATATGAGCGATAAAGGGTCAAGTTCCGCCGCTCGTTTGATTTCACTAAATGCTTCATCCTGCCGTCCGAGACTTCGCAGCAAACGCGAGTACCAATGATGCGCGGTCGGGTAGTTAGGATTTAGCTCGATGGCTTTTTTGTACTCACGTTCGGCGCCGGTTTTGTCCCACTCGAAATTCCATGTCACCATCGCCAGCGCGGCATGCGGTTCGGCGAGTGTGCCATCAATTTCGATGGACTTTTTTGCATATGCCTTGGCTTGCGGCATCGTTTCCGCCGGCCGCGCGCCCGTGTAATTCGAGCTTATGACGTAACTATCAGCGAGGGCCGCGTAGGCCAAAGCAAAATCAGGATCCTTTTCGGTGGCCGCCGTTAACAGTTCTATGGCCTTCTTGATGCCTTCTCCGGTGCGCTTGTTCCAGTAGAATCGGCCCTTAAGATAGAGTTGGTACGCTTCGTTATCGTTGGTGTAGCGTTTGGTTATCCCGTTCGTGTCGTTGCCGGAGAGTCTTACCTGGAGCTTCTCGGTAATAGCCGATGCGATCTCCCGTTGAGTTGCCAGCAGGTCGGACATCTTTCGCTCGAACTGTTCGCCCCAAAGCGTTCTCTTGTTTCTAACGTCAATTAGATCGACGCTGATCGTCAGATTATCGCCGCGTTGAATTAGCCTGCCGGACATGACCGCGTCGACGCCAAGCTCGTTGCCGATCTTTTCCGCGTCTATCGCTTGTCCCTTGTAACGAAATACCGAACTACGTGGGCTGACCTTGAGATTGGACAATTGCGAAAGACGGTAAATGAGCGATTCAGCAAGACCGTCGGACAGATACTCCGAATCGGCATTGCCGCTCTTATTCTCAAAAGGGAGGACGGCAATGGATCCAATGGCTGCTTCCGGGTTGCGCCCGCGCCAGAAAAGAATAAGGCCAACACCAACCGCAACGAGCAGCAGGGCCGCGCCGGCCACCGCGAGTTTGTGTTGCTTGATTCCCGAGACAACGTACTCGGCACTGGAGACTGGCGTAGAGACTGAAGATCCGGTTTGCGCGCCGCCGGTTTCAGCTGTTTTGATTTCGCCGCCCAGACCGGCTGTCGTTTCACTTCTCGCCGGCGGGACAGTCGTGTCAATGCCCACCCCTTCAAGCTCACGCCGCAGGTCTCGCAGCTCGATTGCTACATCTTTGATGGTTTGGTAACGGTCTTCAGGGTCCTTCGCCAGACAGCGTCGCACAATTCTCTGCAGATGATTGGGTGCGTCGGGACGGACGTCGCTGATCGGAGCCGCCGGCTCGCGGATGATCTTGTTAAGCGAATCAACCACATCTTTGCCGGCAAAGGCTTGGTGTCCGGTCACCGCTTCATACAGGATGCAACCGAAGGAAAAAATGTCTGAGCGCTGATCGACTTCGTTCGTCTTGCCCTGCGCCTGCTCGGGAGACATGTAACCGACAGTGCCCATAATCACGCCCGGTCTTGAATGCTGCTGCAAAATCGCAGTGGCGGCCTCGTCATGATTTTCACCATCAGACGTTTCAGTCAGACGCGGTTCGATGAGTTTCGCAAGCCCGAAATCCAGAATTTTCGCATGACCATCCCGCGTCACCATAATGTTGTCGGGTTTCAGATCACGATGCACGATGCCCGCGGCATGAGCCTTCGCCAATCCTTCGGCGACGTGCTGCAGGTAACGCAAAAGCTTCTTCAGTTCGGTCCGCTCCCGATGAATCTTCTCGCGCAAAGTCACGCCATCGATAAACTCCATGGCAATGAAGTGGGTGCCGTCGTGCTCACCGATCTCGAAGATCTGCGCAATGTTTGGGTGACTCAGCGCCGCAGCCGACTTTGCTTCGCGAATGAATCGCTCCATGCGATCGCGATTCGACGCGACGTCGGTTGGAAGAATCTTTAGGGCGACCTTGCGATCGAGTTTTGTATCCTGGGCCAAATATACCTCGCCCATTCCGCCTTCACCGATTTTGGAGATGATGCGGTAGTGGGAAAGGATCGAATTGGGTGACAGTTGCATATTCATCGGGTTTAATCAGTTATCCGGCAGATTACAGATTACGCGGATCTCAAGGGCTGAGAGATTGAATCGGTGTAATCTGCGGATACTCATTCTGGAAAGCCGATTTTCTTCAAGAGTTCCTGGAAGCGCGGTTCGTCACGGAGAGGGTCAAGCTTTGGATCCGTCTTAGCTTGTACCATATCAATGCTGTTTTGTTTGTAGGCGTGTTCGAGGAGCTCGAGCGCTAGTCGCTTTTCGCCGAGAGCTACGTGCACCGTCGCAAGCAGATAGGATGAAACGAATTGCTGCTTGGACCTCTCTTCGAGTTCGGCCAAAATTTTTCTCGCCTCGACCTTATTCCCGGATAACGCATAAGCATGTGCCAGTGATGTGAGCGAAAGTTGGACCCGATTGCTTTGTATGACTGCTGCCTGGAATTCGGCAATCGCCTCCGGCAACATGCCTTTTTGTTCGTATGCCATACCGAGCCTCTGCCGGGCAATCGGAATGGAAGGGTCGAACGCCACAGCCCTTCTGCCACTCGCTATCGCCTCATCTGTGCGGCGCGCAAAGTAGTTGACATAAGCCACATTGGCGACTATGGGAATCGAATACGGATCAAGCTCGACCGACCGCTTTGATTCGATAAGTCCCTCCTCAAATCGCCCATTGAAGGTCAGGAAGATTGAGTAAAAAAGATGAGCGTACGAATAGTTGGGGTTCAGTTGTATGCTGCGCTTGAAATCCGATTCGGCACCCGACCAATCGCGTTCCTTCCATTTAACATGCCCGCGCGAAGCGTATGCTTCAGCTAGATCCGGATCTACTTCGATGGCTTTCTCTGCCGCTGCCCGCGCCGGCGGAAGGGTAGCGGCCGGCGACATGGCTCCGGCCATTGCATCCGGGATCCCCAGCATGATGTGCGCATCAGAAATACCTACATAGGCAAGAGCGAACTTCGGATCCGTCTTCACCGCTTTTTCAAAGTAGTCAAGGCCCTTGAGGTCATCCTCAACAGTTCGCCTGTTCCAATGATATCTGCCTCTGAGGTAAAGCTCGTAGGCGTCAGGATTCGCGCTGTATTTCTTCGCCAGTTTGTCCTCGGCGACTCCCGACAGTTTTCGTTCCAGTTTTTGCGAGACATCACGAGCAATCTCACTTTGCAGCGTTACCAGGTCGGCATGTTTGCGATTGTATTGCCCGGTCCAGATGACGTTCTGAGTTTGCGTATTGACCAGTTCCAGATTGAGATTCAGCTCCTCTCCGCGTTCCACAACTCTGCCCAGCAAGACAGCTTGCACATTCAGTTCTTCGCCAATTTTCTTCGCAGATGTTTCCTTCCCTTTGTAGTGGAAGACTGTGCTTCTCGATTTGACTGATAAGTTGGGAACCTGCGACAAACTGCTGATCAGCGTTTCCGTCATTCCGTCGGAAAGGTATTCGACATCAGCATTGCCGCTGGCATTGACAAACGGCATAACGGCAATTGAGTTGATTTGCCCAGCGCCACGATTTCCAAAGAACCAATATCCGCCAGTTGCGACTGCCAACAGGGAGACTACCAAGCCGATGACGAGTACGCTCTTGCGTGTCGCCGGCCGCGAAGTGTCAGGAACTCTGGCCGAGATATTAGGACGTGCCGGCTCTGGCTCGCGGGATTCCGCGTCCGCAAGTGAACTGGAATCTGTTGATTGTTTGGGTTCAGACGTTTCAGGCTTAACGAGCTTTCCGCTGTGACGTTCGGCGGAATCAAATACGACCGTGTGCGCCTCGCTGGCTTCGCGTGTAGCCTTGTTGAGCGCAGGTCGGTCCATCGGCATGCCGACGCGTCGCACCAAATCCTGAAAGCGATCATCGCGACTAATAGTGTCGCCCAAAAGATGGGCCAGAGTTTCGCTCTTGAGTGCGACTAATTCACCGCTTCGTTCTTCAAACGCTTTCTCAAACCACTCGAACGCCTTGTCGTTCTCACCCAGCCCGCTATAAATACGAGCAATACTGAATGGCGAAACGTATTGGCTTTGCTTCGTCTCTAACAGTTGGTCGAGGATTTTATAAGCGTCGTCACGTTTGCCGGCGACGCCATAGGCTGCGCCAAGGCAGGAGAGGGCGGCGATGACAAAGTGGCCCAGCGTCAGTGCTTTCTTATATGCTTCGATCGCGTCGTCATACTTGCCGGTCACAAGGTAAAGCGCGCCCAACTGGGTTAATCCACCCGCGAAGTTTGGCTCCAGCTCTTGCATCTTGCGTAACTGTTCAGAGCCTTCGTCTACGCGCTGAGCCAGCAAAAGGATGCGGGTCATGAAGAACTGGACTACCAGTGAAAGTGGATCCAGTTCTATCGCGCGCTTGCCTTCTTTGATTGCCTCATCAAACCGTTCGCAGCAGGCTAAAAAGTGGCCATATCGCCAATGGGCGTCAGGACTATTGGGGTTGAGCTCAATTGCACGCTGGTAGTCCAGTTCGGCCCTGGCAAAATCCCAATCGTAATAAAACTCAATACTTGCGCGTGAGAGATAGGCATCAGCCAACTGGTCATCGATTTCCAGTGCCTTGTTCGTTAACGCTCTGTACTTGGGAACAATTTCCTCCGGACCGAGGCTGCCAAAGTAAAACAGCGCGCCATAACAGAACCCGAGGCCAGCATAGGCAGGCGCGTAATTCGGTTCAAGCTCGATCGCCTTCTCAAAGTATTCAATGCCCTTTTGCAGATATTCAGGTGTGTATTTGTTATAGCAGTAACGGCCCTGCAGATAGAGTTGATACGCTTCAGTGTTGTCGGTGTAACGCTTAAGCAAAGCGGCTTTCTCGTCGCTGAATAGATTCAACCTTAGGGCGTCAACGATTGCGAGAGTGATTTCGTCCTGCACATCGAAAATATCCTGCATCTCGCGATCGTATCGTTCGGTCCACAGTTGATAGCCATCGGAAGCATTCACCAGCTGAACTGTGATTCGCAAGCGATTGCCTGAACGTCTAACACTCCCTTCCAATACAGTCTTTACGCCTAACTGCTTTCCGATTTCGCTGACCTTCGTCCTTTTGCCTTTGAACGAAAACGCGGAAGTGCGAGCAGCGACTTTCAGGTGTTCGATCTTTGCCAGCGAATTTAGGAGCTCTTCTGCCAGGCCGTCACAGAAATAATCGTTGTCCGGGACAGCGCTGAGATTTGAAAAGGGAAGGACCGCGATCGAATTACACGTCGCCGATTGGTCCGTGGTGGCGCTACGGATCAGTTGCGTGCGCGCTTCCGTCTTGGAATTTGGTGGCGACGAGCGCTCGAGCTCCTCCTCAAACTCCAGCCGCTTCTGCAGTTGCTTCAGATCTGCCAATAACACGTTCGCGTTCGCGTAACGATGGTCTCTGTTCTTCGAGAGCATCTTGTTGACGATGCGTTCGAGTTCGGCGTTTGCATCATGCCGGACACTGACGATCGACACCGGCTCACGATGAATGATGTTTGCCAATGTGTCTGTGATCGTTTCGCCACCGAAGGGTTGTTGTCTGGAAAGCATTTCGTAAAGCACACAACCAAGACTCCAAATATCGGTGCGCTTGTCGACTTCCAGGCCACGTGCTTGTTCCGGTGACATGTAAGCAACCGTGCCCATAATTATTCCGGCCTGTGTCTGAAGTTGCATTCGCGTTTGCGCTTCTGGATCGGAAACTAACCCGGTCGCCACCGCTCCCGGTTCTGACAGTTTTGCCAAACCAAAATCCAGGACCTTAACGTAGCCGTCAGCGCGAATCATGACGTTGTCGGGTTTGATATCGCGGTGGATGATTCCAGCACCATGCGCTGCCTGGAGGGCTGAAGCGATCTGAATGACGATCTCCAGCGTTTCTGTAAGCGTTATGGTGGAACGGCTCATTCGTTCACGCAGCGACTCACCATCGACAAATTCGGAGACCAGGAAATGCCTGTTGTTTTCCTCTCCAAATTCAAAGATGGTCAGAATGTTCGGATGATTGAGTGCAGAAGCGGCAAACGCCTCGCGCTCAAAACGAAGCAAGCGGTCGGCGTCCGCAGAAACACTTTCCGCCAAAACCTTGAGAGCAACACGTCGACGTAAACGAGTGTCTTCAGCCAGATACACTTCGCCCATTCCGCCCTCGCCTATTTTCGAGACGATGCGGTAATGCGAAAGCTTAGTGTCCGGTGAGAGTCCTGTAGTCATTGCGGGAAACCGACCTTCCTCAACAACTCCTGATACCTCGGGTCGTTGCGGATCGGTTCCAGAAGCGGATCGATTATCAAGAAAGATATGAATTGGTCCCGCTTTTCGTCGGTCTCCTTAAGAGCGGCGAAGGCCTTCTCATGTTGGCCCATCTCTACGTAAAGCGTCGCGATAAGGTAGGGAGATAACTTAGTGCGCTTTCGCTCCTCAGTTGCTGCTTGAAGAAATCCCTGCCAGCCATCTTTGGCGAAGCTATCCTTTATTAATTTTGCACCCTCAAAATCATCTTTAAGTTCTTCCGCCCTGGCCAGCGATGCGATCGCAGCGGCGTAATCGCGGCGGTATCGATGAACATTAAACACTTCGCCCATCCCGCCTGCACCAATCTTCGACAGGATGCGGTAATGAGAAAGGATCGAGTCGGGGGACAACTCCGTCATGTCTTGTTTAACACTCGCGAGGTCAGCCAAGAGTGGAGCGGCTTATTCTGGGATAAGAGCTTCCTTTTGACTCGGACCATCCGAAATGGAGGGATAAGGTAACAGATTGGTCCGGTCGCTGCCATTTGACATGGTGGGTCAACAGCGTCCTGGTGGCATTTATGAACTTAGGTCTCACACAGTCGAGGTGGTGATGCTGGAGTCAGTCATACCGCGCGGTAGGCTCACGCTCGATCAGGTGGAGGAGATCGCGAAGAGTCTGAGCGAGGCGAACATGGAGAGGGCAATGAGCTAGGGTGGCAACGCGCAGAGCAGGACGATGAACGAATATTTAATGTAGTCATATTTCTGTTTAAGAATTTCGGAGTTTCGCCACACCTGGGCCAGCAGATCCTTAAGGTAGGCCTCCTCGGACTGCTCGCTGAACTCAGCGATAAAAGCCGTCTCTTTTCGTTTGGCAATTTCCCGAAAATACAGCAGCGAGCGCCACCCGCCGGCGAGCCTTGGGAACGAGGCCTGATAGAGCAGAAAAAGACTCAACGCAATCAGCGCCAGTGCCACGAAGGCAATGAGTGCCGGCCGGGAATTCCATTGCAACTCTTTGAGCGGGGCCTTACTGGCGAGCAACGCCAGCATGGCAATGGCAACTTAGGAGCACCGAGATTTTCGCATCGACGCGGGGAAAGAAACCCAGAACTCTATTGAGCTGATCGCGGGCCAGGTCGGTGAGCTGTTTATTCTCCATGATTGTATCCGCCGAGATTCAGCAGCGGCTTTCTTCTCATTCTACCAAATACTTGGGAGCGAGACAGCGCTTGGCCCAGACGGAGAGAAGCGTTGCGAGACTTCCTTGATCATAGTGGTCTTTTCAGCCGCGCGCTCGACGGCCTCGACGTCAACGACGGCGGTGCCGTGCGCGATTTCTACCCGAAGCGCGTGATTCTGGTCCATTCAGTGTTAACTGTCGGGGATTGATCTCGCTAAGAGTCTGCAAGGAGCTCGATATTCCATGGCCAGGACGCGGCTATTGGGCCAAGAAGCAGCCGGAAAGGTCGATGAAGCAACCAGTGCGGCCCGAATTGTCTGTTTTGAAAGGTGAGCGATCCTTAAGTATCGTAAGTCGATGCGCTAGAGTATTTTAAGCACCTCCTAGAAAAAGTCCGCAATAAGTCCGCAACTGACGAAGGCCGCTGAGGTAAGTCCTTTATCGATGCAACATAGAGACGAGTGCTCTGTTGCTGAGCCAAGCGGGCCACTCGTGAACGTAAACGCATATTAGATCGCTACTTGCTGAAAACACAACCGTTTAGCAGACTTCAAATCGTTTCTCTCATTTCCTTCTGTTCCCCCTTTTCCCCTAGAGAACTCCGCAACGCATAAACGCATTATTTGATAAGTAAAACCTCCTTACACACAACAAGTTACGAGAGTTCAATTTATTCCTTGGTTTTCCTGCATTCGCGCTCGCCACCGAAAAGAGCCCAAGAAAAGCACAACGCCGATCGCGCATGCAACAACGAAAGGCATACGAGTGCCTAAATGTGCCGGTGTTAACCAATTGAGTGAGCGTTTGCTCTACAACGACAGCGGTAGGGCAAACATCTTTTTCGGGGATTGATGTGCCTCCTGAAATTCGTTGGAGGCCTAGTTGGCGAGATTAGGAATGGTGCTAAAGGGAGTCGAATCCATACGACCTTACGGTCAAGGGATTTTAAGACCCCACAAGGGCCTTGAACCTACCCCTACCACTACGCATTAATCAATATAAACAGGGGGTGCAGCCGTCAAAGCGTACTAGGTAAGGGTAGGTCTAGCGACATCATCGCGCCATCTGCGCGCCAACTTCCTGGGAACTATGGCGGATGATGGGCTGCCAAACGCATCCTAAATCACCAGCATCTTGTTGAGCGTTCGGCCGAATTACCACTATCTCCCAACCTGAATTGGTATAGTGCCGGATGTTAAAAGCAGGTACGGCAGGTGGAGATAATGCGTGATGCAGCCGCACGAATCTCCTCGGCTGCGTCCCCAGTTGCGGCTCGTTTGACAATTTGTCTGACGTCGGGAAAAGCCTCGTGGGCGCGCCAGAGGTTTTGCAAAACCTCTAAGCGAACATTCACCGATCGGTCACTCAGAAAAACTCTTCTTTGCGCCTTATAAGTGGCAGCGTTCATCTCTCGAAATCCTAAAGTGAATGCGGCATCTAGTCGTACCGCCGCATCAGGGTCGGAAGTGAGTGCCCGAGCTAATAAGACATCCGCCTGGTGATCATTAACTAAACGCAAAGCGGAGAGGGCGGCGGCGCGCAGTCTTGGTGAGGATTCGCGAGCAAACCTATTGATAACGGGTAGGGCACGCGCTGCGCCCGTATTGCCCAGCGCCGAAAGTAGCTGCACCTTCTCGTTCTCGGATGCGGCAGATTTAAGCTTCTTGATGATTCGTCCAACTATCCTTGCAGAGCGTTCGGGAGAAGAATCACGGAGATTACGCGCGGCGGTGCCGAGAGCGAGTTGCGCGGTTGAGGCGATGTTGGGATCGGGTGATCCGAAAGCCAGGTTTAAGAGGACTTCCTCAGTACGCGGCGTCGGTAAACGCGTCGCGCCGAGAGCGGGAATCAGCGTGGCGAGCGCTGGCCAGTCCTGCGCGTGATCTTCAATGGCGGAGGCCAGGGCCGCCTGCGCTTCGGCATGGCCGGAGGCGCCGAGCGCCCCGGAAATAATCAACATTGTAGTGCTCTTGGCACGCGCGCTTGTTAAAACCGTGCCCATCCTCGCGCACGCTTCAGGATGCAGATAGGCAAGTGCTTTCAACTTGAGGTACAAGGAGGTTCTGCTGCTGGCCGACGCTGAAGCTTCCTCGAAGCGCGATAAGTCCGAAAGCAAACTCTCCAAAGTGGCATCGCCCAACTCCGTCCGCTGGACAGCCGCTTCGGTCGCTTCCTCAGACTCGCTGAAAGAAAGCGGCATTGCCCTCGCCACTCTTCCACGCTCCGCGCTTGCTTCAAGCAGGGTGGAAAGCTCGGACGGCTCGATGGTCTCGGCATCCACGTAATTCAAGCTCAAAGTCGAATTACTGCGAGCCACCGTCTTGCCTGCCATGAGAATGAGTTTTGACTCGGAGCCTTTCAATGAACGGAGGTGTTCATCGCCGGCGGCGAAACGCGCGAGCAGCATGCCCCCGGGCACAATGGATTGGGCCAACTGCGTCGAGTCTTTGTTCTTCTCCGTTGGCTCAAGGTAACGCAGCTTTGTTTTCAAGTAGTCCGTTGGGCTACTTGTCGGGCGTCGTCCGGGAGTTTGATCTGTAGCTTGAGCGAGTTGATATCGCGCGAGGTATGTACCATTCGGGTCATCTTCCTGTGCCTCCCACCGGCCGCGCGCTAACTCCCGCTTTGTGCGTGGCGATACGAATTGCGTCAGGGCGAGCAGCGTGCGCAGGAAGCTTTGGGAGAGGTTGCTGACCTTAGGGGCGAAGCACACGGAACGTACTCTACCCTGATGGTTCAATGTGGCGAAGACATCCTGACTTAGCTCCGTGCCCACTTGTTCAGCTTGCCTTGAGTCGTTATGTCCGTTGACGCTCAGACTCACGACTGCATTGCGAAGGCTATAAACCACCAGCGTGTCTTTCGTGTCGGTGCGCAGGACTGTTGCAAGGAGTTCGCCACGCACGGTCGAGTCAAAGACATAGGCGGTGGCGTTAGGACCCTGCATCGCACTGGCGGGATTTGAGCTATCGAATAAGACGCTGAAGTCAGAATCGGCGTGGTTGCTGTAGTCCAGCCTGTAAGTCACCCGCTCGCCGGGAACGAAGCGGCGAGAGTGTGATCGCACAGCCGAAATGTGGAAAGCCGGCAAGACACATCCTGGCGATAAGCACCTTCCGGTCTGCGCCTTTGCTGGATGAATTTGTACTGTCCAGAGCGCACAGACAAGAAGCAGGATTGTAGCGATGCGCGCTTCGGTCTCGGCGTGAGTCATTTTCCATCCTCTCTATTTGATGGTCTTGCTCAGGCTCGTCCACTTATCTCCGTTGAAGAGGTCGCCGTCAACAGGCTTGAAACCTTTCCAGTCGAAGATCGTCCAGGTCCACTGTTTCTTTCTCCACGGCGGGATGCGGAATCTGGGGACGTAGATGAAGGCGTAGGCGTATGCCCGGCCGTTCAGCATGTTGAGCTTCTGGTGCACCACGTAAGCTTCGTGGATGGCGAGTGCCGTCCCTTTGGCAAAAGCGTGGAACTGTAGTTCCAGTGTGCCGTCCATGTTCAAATCGTAGTTCAGCAAGGTCAGCTCTACTGCCGCGCCGGCCCCGGCCACGATGTAGTCCACGCCAGCTTGAAGGTAGGCGGAGGTGTGCACATAAGGGCGAAGGTTAGCGCGGGCTACTCTCGGGTTGAGGCCTGCCATGAAATACAACCCGGCATCGCCCGCCGCTCCCGCCTTGAGCCTCACGGGAACCCAGCCAATCGGAATAACGGTATTAACAATAGGGAGATCGACAGAGTAGCGGACGTCCTCGTCCTTGAGAACTGAGGTGGTCGGCTCGATCAAAAAGCTATAGATGGCGCCTTTCTTTGGGGCCAGATACAGATTGATCTTGCCGCTCATGTCCCCTTTGGCAGGAGCGTTCATGTTGCTCGTAAGCCGTATGATCTCTGCCTTCACGTTGAAGATGTAGCAGCCGCCGCTGGCATCCGCCGCGATGCTCAGGTTGTCGCGCGTGCCGCTGAGCTCAAGCTTGCCATTGACGTAGGCGGCGAATTTCTTCGGATTGCCGAAGTTGATTGGTGGCCACTCTTTGACCGTGTGGGTTGTGACATCGGATTTCGGCGCTTTTGGGTCGCGCTCGAACAACTCATGTCGAGGAAGCTGTGGAGACTTTATGATTCTGCCCTCGTCGCTTCTTCCGGCACCTTCAGCGCCCGGAACCTCTATCCCGCCCGGCGCGGTCACAGTTTCAAGTGACGCCGGTACGGCAGCCGACACGGCCATCTTCATTTTGAGGTCTTCGAACGAGTTGAGAATGAGCGGCTTGGTTTGATCGTGAGCGGCGGCGATCTCCTTCGCCTGATTACTCAGTTCGGTGGTGTCATAGATGGTTTCCTGTATGACGATATTGTCCCAGTCTTCTCTGAGAGAATATCCGAGCTCATTCAGGCCCTGCTCTACTTTGTTTAGTTCGTCATAGTACTGGCCCGCGGTGACTTTCTTACCATCTGGAAGAGTTAGCACTGTTTCCGGCCCAATCTCCGCGCCGGTCTCGGGGTCACGCATTTCGAACGCGACGAACGGCATCGGCTCGCGGCGGTTGACCCTGATCGTTGATGGATCAACGGTGACCTCCGGAGTTTGCAGTTCTTGCCGTTGAAGCTCAGCCGCCCGATCATTGATTGTGTTATTCGCGCGGTCTACCTCGAACGGCTTAGGGCCCGGCATCTGCGCCTCATCAGGCCCTGACGAGACTGTCGGCCTGGGGTTTTGCGGAATGAGTATTTCTCCCGACGGTCGCTCTACATGCAGCGCTCGCTGCGCGCTTTTCGCAACGAACTGACCTTCTGCATTTTTATAGATATCAAAAACCCAGTAGTTGTCCGGATCATCCAGCTCCTTCGTCCATTGATACTCGGTGTTGCTGAGGTCCGCTCCATCTTTGACTTGATGAAAGAGAATGTCAGGCTCGCCCTCGCGCATCCCGCGGTCAGACCAGGAGCATTCGCCGGGAGAAAGACCAGCGCCCGCCGGCGCCGTGCCTTTCCTGTATCTGAAGGACATCCTCCTTCCAGTCTCGAACCCGATCTCCGCCCCTTTGATCCCACGACACGTCAACGGGTAACTCTCCTGCGCCATGCCAATTGTCGCGGAGACATGAAAGGCGGCACCCAATAGGACTGTTAGGGTGAGTGTCCGCAAAAAGATCGTCTGCAAAAGGCTCTTCGCAAAGTAGCTGTAGAGTTTGGAGTTCATAAGTCCACCTCCTAGTGAACAACATTTATTTCGAGCATCAGATTCCCCCTGACAGCTTCCCCCGCATCATTAGCTTTTAGAGGTTGGGTTCCACTTCTTCTCCAAATAATTCTCGACCAGCGTTCGCTGCCCATCGGTCAGCGCCACCGAGAAAATGATGATCTCGGCTATGTAGCCATCGAACTGATGAAACCTTCCTACGTCTCCGGCAGCAAAATCGCCGCCATATGGATCTGCCCCGCGGGCCCCTCCAATCAGAAGCTCAGTGATCTTGGTCTTGTCTTCCTTACCTATGAGCTCCTTGTTACTATTCGCGCCGACCAGCACGCCGTTTAGATAGAGCTGGTGACCGCTCGTCTCATCCAGTCTCGCCACAACGTTAAAATACTGCGTTCGGTCCTTACTTTCGGGAACCCGCGCTTCGACAATGCTGCTGCCCTGGGCAAAGGTGAAAGTGGTCTCGTCGCGAAAGCCTAGCTTCAGTCGGTTCGTTTCGTTGTAGTCAGGGTCAAGGCTGAGAAAATAGTTCCACCTCTTGTCGCCCGCGCGCGCGATCACGGCGAAGATGGTATAGGTAGCATGGACCAGAAAGTCGCCACGTTGCTCCATTACCCCGTCGAAGACAACATTAAAGTAAACCGAGGGTCGGCCCGAGCCATTGAAGTTTGGTTCAAGCGTACGCCGCGATTTTCCAACCAGTCCCTCCCAACCTTGATCCTTATCCCAGGGGCCGGACGTCCTAAGGCCTCGGTCGGCGCGCATCCAGAAATCTAATGCATCGAGCCGTCCTGCCGCCAAAGGACTGGGTGTCTCACAGCCGTTAGCGCTGTTACCGTCGAGGTCCTCGTACCCCCACTCGCAGCTGCTATAGGTCCAGTTGCTTCCCGCGCAGGTTGGCCCTTTCACATGCTGAAGATTATTGGGTCCGCACGGTGTAACAATTGCCTCTATCGCAGCAGGGTCTTTTTTTTCTGTAGCTTGACTTGGCCTGCGACGTGACCCTTTCTTTGAGTTGTTTGAGTCCGGCATCTCCGCTTCGTCAGGTCTTGGGGTGGCTGTCGGCCTGGGATTTTGCGGCAGGTTCGCAATCCGCCGCGCGCGGCGCGCAGCCAACACAGTAAACTGCCCATCGCCATTTTTAGCGATGTCGAAAACCCAATAGTTGTCCGGATTGTCCAGCTCGCTGGTCCACTTGTATTCGGCGTCGCTCAGACTCATTCCGTCTTCGACCTTATGAAAGAAGATGTCAGGCTCGCTGTCACGCATTCCTCGATCAGACCAGGAGCATTCGCCCGGAGCCAGACCGGAACTCGCCGGATCCGCACCGGAATCCGCCTTAGCAGTTCCCTTCTTGAATTTGAAGGACATTCTGCTTCCCGTCTCGAATCCGATCTCAGCGCCTTTCACTCCCCGACACATGAGCGGATAACTCTCCTGCGCTGCGATGTCGGCGCAGAAGAAATGCGCGGCGGCAATGATCAACACCGCGAAGATGAGACGCTGTGAATTATTCTTCATAGCCCTACTCCTTTCTGATATGGGATAGCTCAGACGGCGAATGGCTCGTAACTTTCAAGCTCACCCTCAGGTTGGCTAACCGCCGGTGGACTTACCTCTTAATCACCGCCGCCGCTATCGCCTCGCCCGCCTTCTCCACGAGCAGCGTGAGCAGGTCTTCGCGGTCCAACCTGGCGTTCACCTTCTCGCTCTTCGCCAGCAGTGTCCTTCCTTCCGTAGCCTTCAGAGTGTATTCGAGCCTCAGTTCGTCTTTCGTTCCAATCGTCGCTGCGAGGTCGGCCGCCATCCGCGCGCCGGTGACGGTGGTCTCGCTTGCTGCTTTAGCAAACGCTGCGCTCGTTGCTGAACCAACACCCGAGCCCGCCTTGCTGCCAGTCGGGATTACTGAGACGGTAGTGCTGACGTCTGCGGCGCCGCCGCTGGCGATGTCGCCCATGGCTTTACGGAACAGGCTGTTGCCACCGCTTTTCTTGTGCACGAGCGAGGTGAAAAGCACGTAGTCGCAGTGATTCAGTCGGGCTTCTTCCATGGCCTGCGATGGCAGGCGAGCTGTGAGTGCGGCGACCTCGAGGGTTGGACCCTTGAGGTATTCGGCGAAGCTCTCGCGCACGGCTGCGATTGCTTCGGCGTTGTTGCCCGCACCCATCTGCGCCTTCGGCATGGCCAGACAGATGCGCACCAGGCAGGTCTTCTTCGCTTCCCCTCTGTCCTGCGCGTTCGTCCGCGCGCCGCTCACCGAAGAGACGGCGCAAAGAAGCAGTGCGACAAAGAGGGCGCTGATCCTTTTTGACATCAATTTTCGCATGGCTGTTTTCTCCTTCCTGTTTCGCTCGCTGTGGTGGATTGATGAAACGCGGGCATTCCGGAAATCGCGGGTCACCTGTCACGTCTTTTGAATTCCGTTTCGCCCTTCCACGATTGGGCTGTGCCGTTAATAAGTCTCCATCTCATTATTCGTCACGGCCACAGGGCTTCTCTGATGATTCCGACTCGATAGTTGCTTCCCAGAACCAGCCTGGATTGTCAGCATTGGCATTTCCAGAGACTTTTGAAAGATTAAAGCGGGAATAGGTGCCTCGAAAAAATTTCCTTAGTCCTTCTTTGGGCGGGCCATCACGCCGCAGCAAAACTCTTTCCGCAACTGCGTCTAGTAACTCAACGGTGTCGTGCACTTCTTCACCAGTCTTAGCATTGCGCCAGACCGCGTCGAAGACGAAGCTTTGCCCCCGCCTGGTCAAACGTCCGTGCCATAAGGCGTTCCTTTCTGTGTCTTCGTAATTTTCAAGCACCGTCCAGACATGTCCTCTCATGATCGGAGGAGCTTGCATTTTGGCCTGCTCTTTGATGGCGTTATCAAACAGAGACTCCGCTTTCTGTCGCAACTGCTTGTAAATCCTCAGTTGCACGACACTCAAATCCAGCCTCTCAATTTTGTAATCCTGGTTGCCCAAAGAGATGTTGAACCAGCTTAACTTCGGATTGAAACCAAATTCCCATGGGAGGGGACCATTGTCGGGGTATTTCGCCTTCGTTTGGGGAACTTTGAGCTGTTTGATCAATTCGGTTATTTCAGCGACGGATGAAGCAGAGACGCGTCGCGCGGCGGTTGTTCCCTGCTCTTTGTTGAGGTAAGTTATTCGTCCATCGCTGCAAACAGTGAGAGTTTCCCCCTTACCAATAGCGGGCCAGTTAGTACCGAAATAGATTCGCCAGGTGTTGAATGAGCCTGTTTGTGACTCATCTTTTCCTTGTCCTACGACATCTGGCATGACAACCAGCAACGCCAAGACAAAAAACGCTCCGACCCGTTTCATATTCTCTCCCTCCCTTCATAATCATGTACGGCAGAAGCGAAAGCTTCGTCTTCGCCAGCTCGGCGTGTGGAAAAGAACGAGAGCGTGACGACGAGCAGAATCATCAACATGAGAAGCCGTGAAAAATTTTTCTTCATATCTGCCTCCGAAAATAACTTTGCCTCGCCCAGATCACCGCGGAATCGCAGTTGACATCGTGCAGGATTTGAAAGTCCAGATCTCTCTCTGACCATTTAATTCGAAGCTATACCAACCGAGGTTTCCCGCATCAAGCTGGAACATCAAGCTCTGCTCACCGACTCTTCCCGACACTATTTTGCTTTCGTCAGGGCCTTTGATTTCATACGAACCACCTTTCGGTACGAAGACTGCTCTTCGCTTGACGGTGCAGTTGATCAGATAAAGGCCGGCGGCGGGAGCCTTCAGGGATATATCCAGCGACCCGAGATTCAGGCTCTCGTAATAACCTCCCCAGGTAACTTCGTTATCAACAGGATTCGTAATAAAAGGCAACGCAAAAGTTAGGTAGCCCTTATCCGCAACATACGGTTGCCGCAGGCTCAGGGTGACGTAAGGAGGTGCCGTCCTCGATTCCAAAAGCCCTTCTCTCCTGGTCAGGCCCTCAATCCGTGATCCCATGTCGAGTTTCGATTGCGTATCACCCGGCAGTTTTGATTCCTTCACGTCCTGTGGGCCGCCATTGCCTTTGAAGGTCGGCAGTTTTGCGTTCTCAGTTGTCTTCGGTTTCTCAGCCTCCGGTCTCACCTGCTCACTGATCTCAATCGGTGAGTTCCGGCGAACGGCTTGCACGCGATCTCCAATGTTCAACCCCGTAATGATGTCTTTGACTGGATCTCTTTGTTGCTTACGCGAACTCAACACGAGCAACTGTCCCTGTCTGTCGTTGTAGACATCGAAAGTCCAATAGTTGTTCGGGTCGTTAAGATCATTCGTCCATCTGTATTGAGCGTCGTCGTCTCCGCCTTCTCTGACTTGTTGCACGACCATGTCCGGTTCAGCCTCGTACATCCCGCGATCCAGCCAGGAGCATTCTCCGGGAGCGAGAGCGGAGCCAGCCGGAGCAGTTCCTCTTTTGAATTTCAGGACGAGCCGCCTTTCCGGCTTGAACCAGATCGTCGCGGCGGAGGAGCCGCGGCAAACTAGCGGATAAGTCTCCGGTGCCTGCATCGAGCCGCGCGTGGAAAAGACCGAGAGCGTGACGACGAGCGGAACCATCAACATGAGAAGCTGTGAAAAAATTGTCTTCATATCTTCCTCCGAAAAATAGCTCGCGTCCCAGGTCGCCGCGGTAACCAGCGCCTCTACGGACTGGTCCAAACATACGCTTCCACTTTCTCGAAGTTTTTGTTTGTCCGGAAAGATTCGAGCGTGTCGTAGCAGTGAGTTTTTGAAAAAACCCGGTATAGCGGCTTCGTGCCTGGGAGTGGCATCTTGGAAACGTAGCCAAGCACGCCTTCATAAGCATAGCCAAGTCCCTTGGCATATCCCTTTTCTTCTTCGTCAGTCGTGAGGAAGTGATCGTGATCCTTGAACAAGCGATGGAGTGGCACTGTGCCGGGTAGTTGAGTCTTTAATACGTAACCTACAACTCCCGTGAAGCTGAAACCCAGCCCACCGGCATAAC
>DASWDX010000081.1:0-13224 GCA_036395055.1 Pyrinomonadaceae bacterium
CGGAAATCGCGGTTTCAGAATTGTTAGTAATTAGAAGTGAGCTGGGCAACGAGGGATCGAAGTATACCGTGATTTCGCGACACGCACTGAACTCAGCCGACGAAGTTTAGGAATCTTTGTTCAGCTGTGAGGTGTGCAAAGTTTTCCAGTACTCTCCGCATGAACACTAACTAATCAGCGGGAGCAAGCCCGCCTTCCCGACCTGGAGACTGCTAACCAGGTTGGCGAGCTCATCCTTGAAAGCCTTTCAATCCAGAACTTCGATTCAATTCTGATTAGCCCATGGTTAGGAAGGTGGGCTTGCCCCCCCTGCTTGGCCAGGACTCATATCGATAAATTGTTCCTTGCTTCTCAGCCTATCTGGGCAACTCCCGTGGTCTCGGCGGCGCCGGCGGCTCCTTTTCGCCACTCTTGTCACCCGTCTGCGAGAGCACTTCCTTTATTGCTCCCACGCTCGAGAGCATCGCCGAAGTTTCCACGGGCATAAAAATCACTTTGGAATTATTGGTGCGCGTCATGTCGCGCAAGCTCTCGATGTAGCGGGTCGTGATGAGATACTGAGCCGGGTTGCCGTGCTCATGCATGGCCTCGGCGACCCGTGCGATTGCCTGAGCTTCACCTTCGGCGTTGCGCTGTCGCGCCTGCGCCGCACCCTCGGCAGCCAGAATGGCCGATTGCTTTTCGCCCTCCGCACGAGTTACTGCCGCTTGCTTCTCACCTTCTGCCCGTGTGATCGCCGCCTGCCGGTCGCCTTCCGCCTGCAGCACCAGCGCGCGGCGATTGCGCTCAGCAGTCATTTGTTTCTCCATCGTGATGCGTACGTCCTCAGGCGGATTAATATTCTTGACGTCAACGCGCGTAACTTTCACGCCCCACTTGTCCGTCGCTTCGTCAAGAATTATTCGCAGCTTCGCGTTGATCTGATCGCGCTGAGACAGGGTGTGATCCAGATCCATATCACCCATCACCGCACGCATGCCGGTAATCGTCAATTGCACAATTCCGCCAACCAGGTCGTTCATCTCGTAGACCGCTTTGACGGGATCTGTGATTTGCCAGTAGACCACCGAGTCGACGTGTATGGTCACGTTGTCGCGCGTGATGACGGGCTGCGGCGGCAGGTCTATGTATTGTTCGCGCAGATCGATGGAGGTTATGCCGGGCCGAGTGTTTGTCCAATAGACGGCGCGCGGCCTATCGAGAAAAGGCCAGAGCAGGTTTAGTCCGCTGTTCGCCACAAAACTAAACCGGCCGAGCCGCTCGACTAGCATTACTGTTGCCTGCGGAACTATGCGGATCGTCTTGGCAGCTATCACGAGCAGCACGATCGCCATAAAACCAAAGAAAAAAAGGGCAAGAAGTGTAGTAAGAGGCTCCATAATCAACTCCTCAAATAAATTTCGTCGTTCCCTAAGTTTCAGCGAGCTCGGCGAGAAACTATATCGGATTGCTAACTGTCCGACAAACTTCAGCTTTCCAACCCGAAGAGTTCGAGCGAAAGTAGCCGGTGCGTCGCAGCGTAGCGTAGACCACCGGAAAGCATGCAGTAGTTCATTTGCATCCCGACGGGATGCTCCGCTAATTTCTTGCACTCCGTGCCGGGTGATGAGCAATTCCCTCACTCTACGGTGGTCTGAACAATGCTGCGACCACCGGCTACTATCTAACAGCCCTTCAGGCTGAGCGCGCTCGCCATTTATAGCGTCGAGCTTACTATTCCGAGCTCACCGATCGACTAAGGCCCGTCAGACAACGGCGGCGCCGGCCAACTTCCCAACGTCGCTTCGATTATTGTCGCGGCAGAGAGAACGGTGTCTTCTGCAAATGGACGACCGATAATCTGGATGCCGACCGGCAACCCTTCGGATGATCGGCCGGCTGGAACCACAACGACCGGCAGATCGAAAACGTTGAAGGCTTGTGAATAACTGAAAGCGCGAAACGTACTCATTGTGCAATTGCCAACCGTAACCTTGTGCGTGCCATGCTGGTAGGCGGGCGTAGCTCCGACGGGCGCGAGAATCAGCGGCGTGGCTGCCATCCAGTCTACCAGCACAGCGCGCAAGTGATCTCTTTCCAGCCATGAGCGGATGTAGTCATCGAGAGAAGGCGTCGCCGTATCGTCAGCGGTTGCTAATCTCCAGCGAACAAAATCGCCTCCTTTCTCTTCGTGTCCGGCGTAGACGTTTCGAAGCTGCACTACCGAGGCTCGGGAAAAGAGCTTCAGCCAAAGATCGTGGCCACGCTCAACTCCGGGCGGGAGCGTTTGTTCCACGGCCAGGCCGGCGTCGGCCAAAGCTCGGGCCGCGACTTCTACAGCGCTTCGAGTTTCTTCACTGACAGGAGCAACTCCATCGTCGGTGTAACACGCGACACGCCGACCATGAAGAAACGAACGAGCATCAGAAAAACCGGTTGTGAACGAAGCGGGCCAGGCTCCGGACATTTCATTACCGGCGAGCACACTGAAGAGCAGGCGAAGGTCATTCACGCTTCTGGCCATTGGACCAATAACGGCTCCCAGCGAGTAGGGCCCGATCGCAGGCGGAAACTGACCGGCACCGGGCACTCCGCCAACGGTCGGCTTCAACCCGAGGACTCCGCAAAAATGGGTCGGAATCCGAATTGAACCCGCAAGGTCACTACCAATTCCTCCCGGCGACATACAGCTTGCAATAGCCGCAGCTTCACCTCCACTCGATCCGCCCGGCGTTCGCAAAAGGTCATACGGATTATTAGTCCGTCCAAAAACAGGATTGTCGGAGGTGTAGTCCATTGCCATCTCGGCCGCGTTTGTTTTTCCCAGAACGATTGCGCCGGCGGCTTTGAGACGAGCAACAGCCGGCGCATCACGCTCGGGAATAAATCCGGCGCGCATCGCCGATCCACTAGTTGTACGCAGGCCCGCCGTTTCGATTGTGTCTTTGATCGTCACCGGCACGCCATGAAGTGGACCAAGCGCAGCTCCGCGCGTCACCGCTGTTTCAGCTTCTTTCGCCTTCTCAAGAGCGTCTGGAGCGATCGTAACGATCGCGTTCAGTTTGGGATTAATCTCCTCGATGCGATTAAGGCATGCCTGCAAAACTTCGACCGGCGAAACCTTTCGGTCGCGGATCAGTTCGGCTAGTTTGGTTGTCGACTTTGCACACAGGTCAGTCATAGTTTTCGAAGGTTAAGGTTAACTCGGACCAGGGTCTGAAGACTCTCCAACATCACGCGACATAGCGGCGAATGCTCAGTTAATCGTTGGCGCGTTTTGCTTTTCTGCTACTTCTCCATATAATTTACTTGCTCTGGAAAATCTCAATCACAACTTGCCCGAGGTTGGACCAGCGGCTTTAGCGCTAAAACCCGATGGCAAAGGAGTGCGTGCTTGGCGATTCATTTGAGCAGGACTTTCGTCTTGCGAAAACTTCATCAGTTGTCCGGAATCATGCCGCTGGGAATCTTCCTGTTAGAGCATTTCTACACCAACTCGAAGGCACTTACCGGCGCGGCAGATTTCAACAATGCCGTCAAAGACCTGCAGTCGATTCCTTATATCTTATTCGTCGAGATTTGCGGAATCTTTATACCGCTCATCTATCACGCCGTCTATGGTCTGGTAATAACCATGGAAGCGCGGCCCAATAACTTGAACTATCCCTACCCGCGCAACTGGTTCTACACAATCCAGCGGATAACAGGTGTGATTCTGTTTTTCTTTATTACTTTTCACGTGCTCAACTTCAGGTTTGGAATGGTTCCCGGACTAAATACTATTTCAGTGGCTCACAGTCCGCAGATGGCTTTTGACATTGTGGCTCGAGAGTTTCGCATGGTACCGATCTTTCTTATTTACATGATTGGCATTACAGCCACAGTTTGGCACCTGGCAAATGGTATCTGGCTGTTCCTGGTTGACTGGGGCATCACCATTGGCGAGCGCGCGCAACGACTGACCGGGTATGCGTGCATTGGTTTTGGAATTTTCCTGCTGTTGGTTGGCATCAACGCCGCGATCGCATTCATACACCCCGGCGGACTGTTGGCAGGGCTTCTCTAAAAGATGGCGAGCAACGGCATCAAGATCGCAATCGTCGGTGGGGGCCTGGCGGGCCTGGCCGCGGCAATGAGAATTGCCGAAGCGGGACATGCAGTAGATCTGTTTTCGGTTGTTCCAGTGAAGCGCTCGCATTCAGTTTGCGCTCAGGGAGGTATCAACGGCGCCGTCAACACCAAGGGCGAAGGGGATTCCACCTGGGAACACTTTGACGACACGGTCTATGGCGGCGATTTTCTCGCGAACCAACCACCAGCAAAAGCCATGTGCGAGATGGCGCCTTCAATTATTTTCCTGTTCGATCGCATGGGCGTGCCCTTCTCTCGCACTAAAGAGGGCCTGCTTGATTTCCGTCGCTTCGGTGGCACAAAGCATCATCGCACGGCTTTCGCCGGGGCCTCGACCGGGCAACAGTTGCTTTACGCGCTTGATGAACAAGTGCGTCGCTATGAAGTTAGCGGAAAAGTTCGAAAGTTTGAGCACTGGGAAATGATGTCGCTCGTGCTTGATGACCACCAGGTCTGCCGTGGCCTGGTCGCGATGAATCTGCAGACACTGGAGCTGAAAGCGTTCCCTGCCGACGCAGTGATCATGGCCACCGGAGGGCCAGGGCTTATCTACGGGAAGTCGACCAACTCGATGGTCTGCACGGGAAGCGCCGTGTCTGCCTGCTATCAACAGGGCGCGAAGTATGCAAACGGCGAATTCATTCAAGTGCACCCCACGTCGATTCCCGGCGAAGACAAGTTGCGTCTGATGTCGGAATCAGCGCGAGGCGAAGGCGGACGTGTCTGGGTACCACAGAAAGTCGGCGATACCAGACCTCCTTCATCGATACCTGAAAGCGAACGCTGGTATTTCCTCGAGGAAAAGTTCCCTGCCTACGGCAATCTCGTTCCGCGCGACATCGCGACTCGCGAGATATTTCAGGTTTGCACTGAAGGTAAGGGCGTCGCCGGACAGAATCAGGTATATCTCGATCTGACGCACATCCCGGCCGAAACGTTAGATCGGAAACTGGGCGCGATTCTGGAAATTTACGAAATGTTTGTAGGCGACGATCCGCGTCACGTGCCGATGAGAATCTTCCCCGGCGTGCACTACTCCATGGGCGGCCTGTGGGTTGATTACGATCAGCGCACAAACATTCCTGGTCTGCTGGCGGCCGGCGAATGCGACTATTCAATTCATGGCGCCAACCGTCTCGGCGCAAACTCGCTCGTGAGTTGCGTCTATGGTGGATTCGTCGCCGCGCCCGCGGCCATTACTTACGCGAAGAACGTTGAACGCAACGGTGCCGATGGCTCGCGCATTTACGATCAGGAGTTGAAGAAGCAACAGGAGATCAACGACGCGCTGGTGAAACAGAGTGGCAGCGAAAACCAGTACGGGCTCCATCAGGAGATGGGCAAGTGGATGACTGACAACGTCACCGTCGTGCGTTACAACGACAAGCTCAAAGCGACAGACAACAAACTGCTCGAGCTGATGGATCGATACAAACGGATCTCGATCAACGATTCGAATCTCTGGGCCACAATGGCCCTGCCGCATGCACGCCACCTCGACAACATGCTCGAGCTGGCTCGCGTGATTACACTCGGCGCATTGAATCGCAATGAGTCACGCGGTGCGCACTATAAGCCGGAATTTCCCAATCGCGACGATGAAAATTTTCTGAAGACAACGATCGCAGAGTATTCCGGAGAAGGTCCTGTAATTTCATATGAATCTGTCGATATCTCGTTGATTCCGCCACGTAAGCGGGACTACAGCAAAGCGAAACAGGAGCCTAAACACGATCCGGCGGCGCCCCGACCGAGCGCACAAGTTTAGAAATGCAAAACCTGCCAAGCCTAAACCGCCGCAGAGGCACAGAGAGACGGAGAATGACTCAAGAAGACAACGCGCAGTTAGGAAGGGTGGCTTGCCCCCGCCGGTTGAATGGCACTCAAGCTCAGCGGGGGCAAGCCGCCCTTCTCAACTCCGAGCTTTTCTATCTTCGTTTTTTCCCTGAGTCTCTGGCTCATCAAGACTAAATAGCCATGTCAGCACAAGTACAACCAGCAAGAGCCGCGCGCGTTCCCCCTAAGACGGTCGAGATTCACATCAGGCGCCGCGCGAACCCCGACTCGCCGCCATACTGGGAGCGCTTCGAGCTTCCTTACCGTCCGAATCTCAATATCATCTCGTGCCTGATGGAGATTCAGAAAAATCCGGTAACAATGGAGGGCACTGCGACCACGCCGCCCGTTTGGCAGATGAACTGTCTCGAGCAGGTATGCGGTATCTGCACCATGGTTATCAATGGACGCGCGCGCCAGTCGTGCTCAGCGCTGATTGATAACCTGGAGCAACCAATCAAGCTTGAGCCGATGCAGAAGTTTCCCAACATACGCGATCTCGTCGTCGATCGTTCGCAAATGTTCGATCACCTGAAACATGTTAACGCCTGGATTGAGCTCGACGGCACTTACGATCTTGGTCCAGGCCCGCGTATGGATCAGGAAGACGTGCAGGAGCGTTATGCATATTCGCGTTGCATGACATGCGGTTGTTGCCTGGAAGCGTGTCCGCAGTATGACGAAGATAACTACATTGGCCCGCAGGCCATCGCGCAAGTTCGTCTCTTCAACATGCACCCGAGCGGTGAGTCGACGCGCGACCAACGCCTCGAAGGAATCATGGGCGATGACGGCATCACTAACTGCGGCAACGCACAAAACTGCATCAAGGCTTGCCCGATGGGTATTCCCCTGACACGCGCCATTTACGAAGAAAACCGTGAGACTATTGTCCGCGGACTGTTTGGCTGGTTGAAGAAGTAAAATCAAAACAGCAGGCAAGGCGAAGACCCCCGCTGCATTTGCTCACTACCTTCGGGTTGCAATCAAATCTGACCTTCGCGTAGGAAACAACTTTAAATCAATGGCCAAAGAGGCGCCGGTCATCTGATCGGCGCCTCTCTGTCTTGCAAACTATCTGAAGCGAACTAAATTCCCAGCACGTTTACCAGCTCCTGTACGGCAGCTGCGCTCTTCTGTAACGCAATGCGCTCCTCGGCTAACAAGTTAATTTCGATGATTTGCTCCAGCCCGCGCGCGCCGAGTTTGCACGGCACGCCGACGTAAAGTCCATTGATGCCATATTCGCCTTCCAGATACGCCGCACAAGGAAGAACCTTTTTCTTATCCTTCAAAATCGATTCTGTCATTTCCACCGCCGCGGCGGACGGCGCGTAATATGCCGAGCCGGTCTTCAGTAACGAAACGATCTCAGCGCCGCCATTCGCAGTGCGCTTCACGATCGCATCGATCTGATCCTTCGGCAACAACTCCGGAATAGGAATGCCGGCGCAAGTTGAGAAGCGGGGAAGCGGCACCATCGTGTCGCCATGACCGCCGAGGACAAACGCCGTCACGTTTTCTACGGAGACATCGAGTGCTTCCGCCAGAAAGCAACGCATCCGTGCCGAATCGAGCACACCAGCCATTCCGATCACACGATGCTTCGGAAAACCGGAGCGTCGCAACGCGACCTGGCACATCGCATCCAGTGGATTCGAGACAATGATTAGAATCGATTCAGGCGAACGACGGACGACTTCATCGACGACTTTTGAAACGATCTCGGCATTGGTCTTTAACAGATCATCGCGGCTCATTCCCGGCTTGCGCGGCAATCCGGCCGTAATGATTACCACATCGGAGTCTTCTGTTCCGTCGTAACTATTAAGTCCAGCCAGCTTCATGTCGAACCCTTCAATGGGCGCCGCTTCAGCTAAATCCAGAGCCTTTCCCTGAGGTACGCCCTCGACAATGTCTACGAGTACAACATCACCAAGTTCTTTTGCAGCCAGCCAGTGGGCAGCAGTCGCACCCACATTGCCGGCGCCTACCACCGTTATCTTGTTTCGCGCACCCATGTGTTTCCAGTCCTTTCGCGGGCAGGAGCGGAGGCTCGATAAAAGATCCTTCCTGCGCAATTTTTAGTTAAGAATGCTAGGATTTGAAAGACCGCGAGTTTATAGCCCCGTGCGAGAGAGTGTCAAGAAACGCGTATCCCTGACTTTGATCAAGCGCGCAACACAAGTCGAACGAAAATTGTTCATTCGAGGAGAGACAATTAAAACGAAACTTCTGTTTTTGTCTACGCTGCTCTTCCTGATCGCATGCAGTTTGATCGTGCCTGTATTATCGGCCGCGTGCTCGGTGTGCTTTGTCACGTTATGGGTTGGCTGGCGCCGATGTATGGCGCTGGGCGTTTGGAGAGCAGGAACATTGGCGAATATGAGACTGCGGCGCGACACGCTCGCGATTGCGGCCGCGACGACTTGACCGATTGTCTACTGACCATGGCCGAAGTCGAATGGGAGCACGAAAAATACTTTCGCTCGCGTGTGCTCGTTCATCCGCTGCGACGACGCCTTCCGCCTTCCGCTTTGGTCTATGCCCGCTCCGAAAGAAACAATTCGCGAGTCGTTCGCACGAGAGGCCGAAGGAACGCTTGAACTGGTCGAAGCCTGAACCGCGCTGGAAACCGCCTAAGCTGCGTGGTAGAATCCAAACACTTTGGTAGACGTGACCAGTAGCCCCCGCTAACGCGACAACACCAGTTTTAGCCATGTTGAATAAGCAAACTTTACATCACCGTCCGCTCGATAGCCGCTGCAACCTTTTCGCCGACTAGCAGTCCTTCCTTTTTATTTCGCCCCCTTGACGAATGCTCTCGACCTTTGCAGTCGAGCCAACTTGTTTACAACAGGCTTTTTAAGAGGCCGGTTTAAAAGGAGAAGCACCAGGTGTCCACTATTATGGCTCCGCCAAAACGTCCGGAAATTAAGACTGCTCTGCCCGGTCCAAAGGGTACGAAAATAATTGCCGCAGACGCACAATTCGTCACGCCTTCGTATCCGAGGCCCTCCTTCAAGCTCGTCGCTGAACGCGCTCAGGGCGTTTGGGTTGAGGATGTTGACGGCAACATCTTTCTCGACTGCAACGCCGGTGTCGCCGTGTGTTCCACCGGCCACTGTCATCCAGAGGTTGTTCGCGCCATTCAGCAACAGGCCGAGCAACTGATCCACATGTGCGGCACCGACTACTACTATCGCCACATGCCTGCGTTCGCCAAAAAACTGGATGAGATAGTGCCGGTGCCTTCGCCGACGCGAACTCACTTTGCCAACAGTGGTACCGAGGCTGTGGAGTCAGCTTTGAAACTCGCAATGCATGCGACCGGCCGCGAGAAGTTCATTGCGTTCTTCAACAGTTTCCATGGCCGTACGTTGGGTTCGCTGGCGCTGACTTCGTCAAAGGTGGCACAGAGACTGGGATTTAAGCGCCAGCTGCTCGACGTTGTGCACGTACCTTATCCAAACGAGTTTCGCAATCCCTTCCGCGCTGAAGACTGCGCTGACGGCAGCGCCGGAGCAGGTGCCCTCAATTGGATCGAGGAACGTCTATTCAAAACTACGACGCCACCGGAAGAGGTTGCCGCCATCGTTGTCGAAGCAGTACAGGGTGAAGGCGGATATGTTCCGGCTCCGAAGAATTTTTTACAGGGCTTGCGCCGGATCTGCGATAAGCACGGCATCCTTTTGATAGTCGACGAGGTGCAGTCGGGAATGGGGCGCACAGGAAAAATGTTTGCTTGCGAACACTACGATGTGCAGCCGGACATCGTCTGCATCGCCAAGGGTATAGCTTCGGGTTTGCCGATAGGCGCCTGCGTTGCGCGCGCGGATTTGATGGATTGGAAGCCAGGCGCGCACGCATCCACCTTCGGCGGAAATCCTGTCTGTATTGCCGCGGCTTTGAAGACAATTGAATTGCTGGAAGGTGGCTTGATCCAGAATAGCGCTGAGGTTGGCGTCTATCTGAAGGGCGGACTCGAGCAATTGCAAAAGAAGCATGACTGCATTGGCGACGTCCGCGGTATGGGCCTGATGATTGGCGTGGAATTTGTGGACGATCGCACTGGAAACAAACCAGCGCCTGAACTTCGCGACCGTGTTGAGGTTGCTTGTTTCGAACGCGGACTCATTATTCTGGGAGCAGGAGCAAATACGATCCGCTGGTCGCCACCTTTGATTCTGACCAAAGAGAATGTTGACGTTGCCCTCGAGATCTTCGATGAAGCGATCGCGGCTTCGGTTTAAGAATTCAAAGTGCCAGGGACGCCAGGAAAATCTGAAGAAGGAAGCGAATCCAGTCTGAACTGCTCAGTTAATAGTCCTGGAGGACCTGGCGCGCGGGTGTTAACGTTTTCAGTAGCGCTGAGGTGCGCCGCGTACGCAACGCACAGTGTCGCGAGCGATCAATAGTTCCTCATCAGTGGGAACTACATAAACCGCTACAGGAGAATCGTCTTTGCTAATCAATCCTTCGCGCCCATGGTGATGCGCCGCGTTTCGCTCGGCGTCCAATCGAAATCCCATCCATTCGAGTCCGGTGCAGATCTTCGTACGTATCTCCGCAGAGTTCTCTCCGATTCCGCCAGTAAATACAAGTGCGTCGGCGCCGCCGGCTGCCGCGAGAAATGCGCCGATGTACTTGCGGGCGCGATAGCAAAAAATCTCGATGGCCAGCCGCGCGCGGCGGTCGTTGTTTTCGTGGGCTTCCTCAAGCAATTCTCGCATATCGTTTGTTAGTCCTGAGATGCCCAGCAAGCCCGACTGTTTGTTCAGCAAGGTCTCAACTTCCTGGGAGGTAAGGCCCTCCTTAGCCGCCACAAAATCCACGATAGCCGGATCGATGTCGCCTGAACGAGTACCCATCATCAGACCCTCGAGTGGTGTGAGGCCCATGGATGTGTCCACCGAATCCCCACCGCGAATTGCTGCGATCGAACACCCATTTCCGAGGTGGAGCGTGATTACATTGGTTTCCTCCCGCTTGATTCCCCGAAGTTGACGATAGCGGTAGGCAACGTAGCGATGAGAGGTCCCGTGGAAACCATAACGGCGTATTCGATGACGGCGATAGAGTTGATAAGGAAGCGCGTAGAGGTAGGCCTGCTCGGGCAGCGTTTGATGAAAAGCCGTATCGAACACGGCAACCGCGGGAAGGCCATTACCAAAAACTTCTCGCGCCGCCATGATGCCCTTGAGGTTGGTAGGGTTGTGTAATGGCGCCAGGTCAATGCAGTCCTCGATTCCGCGTACCACTTCATCGGTGATCAGAACAGAATGCGTAAAGCGTTCACCACCGTGCACAACGCGGTGTCCGACGGCATGTATGTCAGCGATGCTTTGAAGGTCAGCGACGCCTGCTTCAGTCGAGCAGGCCCAACGAACGATGAACTCAACAGCCGCACGCGTGTCGCGCAGGGTAGCAGTGGAGCGTTCAGGATCATGACCCGTCGTCTGCAGGGAAACTATCGCTTCGCCGCCTATGCGTTCGATACTCCCGCGGGCGAGGCGGCGATCGCTGTTATCGGCAATCTGTTCCAGATCGGTAGCTATTAGCTGAAACTTGACTGACGAACTGCCGCAATTTAGGACCAGGATATTCATTCCATTATTGCAGGTTATCCGCAATCTCCTTCATTCGAGCGCGCAGACGCTCTTCGTCAACTGTTGTGATACGGCCGTCGCAATAAACTTCCCTGCCCGCCACCACCGTCAGCCTTACGTCACTGCCGGAGGATGCGAAGATCAACGTGCTCACCGGATCGTATGACGGTATCTGCTGTGAGCTGTTCAAGGCGACGACAACGAAATCCGCCTGCAAGCCTTCTCTCAATTCGCCGATTCGCTCTTGCCAGCCCAGCGCGCGGGCGCCGCCAAGCGTTGCAGTTTTCAGCACGTCATTCGCATTTAAGTGATGATGCTCGCGGGGGACTCTTTCGTAGCGATCTATGCCGTTGACGGCATTAGGTTCAGCGCCCAGCCGCGCAAGCAGCAGCGCAAAGCGCGCCTCCTCGAGCAGATCGCAAGTATTGTTGCTGGCAACGGAATCGCTACCTAATCCTACCGAAACTCCTCTGTCGAGAAACTTCGCAAAAGGCGCGCGGTCGTGTCCAAGTTTTGCGTTTGACTTCGGACAATGTGCAACTCGCGAGCCAGTTTCTTTAAGAGTTTCCAAGTCCAGTTCATCAACGTAAATACAGTGTGCCAGTAGAGGACGTGTTTGCAGCACGCCAAGATCGTTAAGGTATTGAATTGTAGAAACGCCGGGAGCGCGCCACTCGATGTCCCGACTTCTAAGTCCCTCAGCGAAGGTTCCTCGGCCATCGCGCAGCAGCGAGACTTCCATACTGGTTTCCGCCGCATGCATCATCAACGGGAGCCGTTCGTCAACGGCAAACCTGGAAATCAGTTCCAACTGGGGCGCGCAGACAGTGTAAGGCGCATGCGGCGACACACCGCACTTTACCAGCGACGTCTCACGTCCACGCAGTTGAGCAATTTTCGTCTTGAGTTTTTCAAAGTTCTCTTTTGCAAGTTGCGGGTTTGGACCGAACGATTCCTGAAACACTATGCCCCGCAAGCCTACCTCATGCAATGCGTTCATGCTCTCCAGCGCGGAATCACTCGCGTCTGCAACACACGTGACGCCGGCTCGCGCCGCCTCGCAGGCGCCCCAGGCGGCGGAAACCTTCAGGTCATCAGCGTTCATTCGTTGGAGTCGAGCAATGGTCAATTTCTTCAACCACGCGAAAAAGTCAGTCTCTTCGTTTTCGAGAAAGCCGCGCATGGCGGTTAGTTCTAAATGAGAATGGGAGTTGATCAGGCCGGGGATAATCGCCGCGTCGCCAAAATCGCGAACTATTGCTTGAGGAAATTGGGCGACGAGGGCCGTTAGCGGGCCAATCGAGACGATCTGTTCGCCGTTGATGGCTATTGCGCCATCGGCAAATGCCGTGGATGAGACGGGTACGACCCAGCGCGCGCAATAGAGTGTGATCATGGACTACAGGTCAGAAGTTTAAGCGATTGGACCGTGCTTAGTCGGCACTCTCATGAGTTGATGTCATCAAGTCTGAGCCAAGCTGGGGAAGCTCACTAAGCAGCCGGGCGGTTGCCATCGATTGACGTTACCACACTCAACCGGACGACGTGGTCGCCTTCCGGGTTGTTATCCACATCGAAGTCCTCAAGATGCAGGTGTTGTCGCTCCAGCAGCTCGAGCAAACTTTCCAGAAATTGCGCTGGGTCTTTTGTCTTAAGTGAATAATGAAAC
>DASWDX010000082.1:0-7439 GCA_036395055.1 Pyrinomonadaceae bacterium
TTTCTCTGGCGGTAGTCACGGAATCGTAGTAGGCCACGTGGCGCCGGAGGCGGCCGTCGGCGGCACAATCGCACTCGTGGAAGAAGGTGATTCAATCACGATCGACGCCGGCAAAGGACTGCTTCAACTCAATCTTCGGGATGACGAACTCGCCCGGCGCCACTCGAGATGGCAACGTCCGGCTCCCCGATACCAGCGCGGCGTATTAGCCAAGTAAGCCAAGCTGGTATCAAGCAGCAGCCTGGGAGCGATTACTGATTCTGTTTAGCCTCTTGCACGCCGTCTCAATTCAGCAACTGATCGGACAAGAACTCGGCTATTGTACGCAGGCTGATCGGTTGCTGAACTGGCTCTTGGGCGAGAAGTTCAAAGATGGGTGCTAACTGGCTGTGGTTGATTTAGTTTACGGCCGGTCGATGTGCTCCTGCCGTAGGCGCATCAGTTGCTGAACTGCCCTCGGCGAAACCGGCCGGCAAAACTCTACTCAAGTGCTCGTCTCTGAACGAGTTATAACTGGTCATTATCCCTCACGGAATCGGCAGGTATGTGCTGAACTCGCCAGTTCAGCAACTGACCTGCCTAAAATCACCAACTGATCGGCCTGCGAACACCCAACATTAACACCCCTAGACAGATTGGAATTCGAACTGACGTAGCTGCGCGGGAAGGGACTCCGACGGTCGTGGGCACGCTCGGCACCGGCAATTCGGGGGAAGCGATTATCCTCGTTCTTACCGCACAACGAGCCAAGGACTGAAGCAATCTCTCCGAAGTGGAGGCCGCACTGCCGCGGCCTCTGAAGCTGACGTGAGATATACCTTCATGAATTGCGTAGTATCTGATGGGCTGTTTCGTCGGAAATACGAACGCAGCGTCGTCTCATCCTGTCGGGTGCTCCGCGTTTTGCGGCATCGCTGATTCGCCGAAGTGTTTGGCCAAGGCCTTCAGGTACGCGTCGATTGAAGCGGTGTGCCCGAAAATATAGCGCGCCAGGAATTTGAACACTGGGTTCGAAATATCACCGCTCTCCGTAATGGTGATTAACGTACCGCGATCAGAAGGATCAAAACGGAACGCCCATGAGCCCGAGTAGCCTAGATCACGATCTACAGTTCGGGTGACCATTCGCTCATTGGGGACGTCCTCGACCAGTTCATATGTCACCGTGCCGTTCGATCCAGTCTCGCGAAATTGGAGATGGCCATTGACCGCGCCCAGCATCTCCACACTGCGCACGTCCGGCCTCCATTTGGGAGACGCGTCAAAGTCACGCACTGTGGCGTACACATCGTTCGCAGATCGGTCTAGTCGAATTGATCGTGACGCGATGTGATGTTGTGGAAGACGCGAGCCAATCACCAGCACGACCACGACGAGAATGACGAGAACAACTACAATTGCTCCAACGATGATAAGTGCTAGCTTCATTGCACCTCCTTCAACGCTCGCGCGGCTTTCGCGAGTAACGCGAGACCGCGAATGGCCTCCTCACGCTCGTGCGCTGATAGTTTCTCAAGTAGTTGTCTGACTCACCTGGCATCCAACACTGAAGTCCCGGCCATCGCCTCTGCGCCGCGTTTGGTCAAACGCAACTCGCGCCGGCGTCTATCCGCCGTGGCCGGTTCACTCACGATGTAGCCCAGCCGCGAGAGCCGCTTGAGAGCAGAGGATAGCGTGGACGGCGCCACGCCAAGATGCGCGGCCAGCGCGCGCGGGCTTGTGCCTTCGGATGACTTCAGGTGCGCGAGAATCGAGGAGTCATGCGATGAAAGACGCCAGTCGGTTGACGAAGCACGCAAGTGGTTGACGTGGCAGGCGAGGTAGATTTGCGGGTATAGACGCTGTAGCTCGAAGACCAGTTCATCACGCATGGTCAGTGATTCTATCCATGCAAATTCGTTCGTCAAATCGAACAAACGTCGTTCATCAACCCATTACGAGGTCGCGATTTGCCTGTGCTCGATTAGAGGAAATGAACGAAAGATGAGGCTCCATTTGATCTAATTCCAAGGCCTTGACAAAGGAATCTGAATGCTGGTATATATGGCATTGCCACATATAGAGACAGCAGTATGCTTGATCGTGAAGTGAAAAGAGGCAGCACCGAAATGCTGATTCTAGCGCTGGTCGAAGAAAGGGCGCGACATGGTTATGAGATCGCCAAGCTAATTGAGCGGCGTTCGGAAGGCGTGTTGCAGTTCCACGTCGCCTCACTTTATCCACTGCTATATCGGCTGGAGAAACGCGGTCTGATTCAGGGGCGTTGGGTGGAAAAGCCAGGAGAGCGTCGCCGTCGCTTTTATAAGCTCACCGCTGCGGGCAAGAAAATACTTGTGGAGCAGCGCAGGACCTGGAAGGACTTCTTTGCCGCGCTGGATCGGGTGGCCGGAATTAACCCTGCCTGAGATAACGACTGAGAAGAGCCATGGACATCAAGCGACCCACAAGGACGAAAGTAAGAAAAAGAATCCGCACTGCGATCTTTCTCTTTATTGCCTTGATTGGCGTCGGCGCAATTACGCTGGGACTTGCCAAATTGAAGCCGGCTGCGCCCACTCTGGATCGTTCAACCGCTGTAAATGAGCCCACCGGGAACCTGGACTCAAGCAACGGCGAGGCGGTGATGGAGCTTTTGCGAGAACTGCATCGAGGCGGCTCAACGATCTGCATGGTGACACATGATCCACGTTACGCACAGCATGCCGATCGCATTGTGCAGCTGTTCGATGGGCTGATTGTTGAGGAGGAAACCGGCGCGCAAAGATTGGCCGGAGAACGCGAACTGAAGGAGAGCGGTTTTGGAGAAGTATCGCTGTCTGCGTGAGAGCGTATGAGCGGACTAAGCTGATCAGCTAGCTCTTCATTATCTGGAGAGGTCAAACTGTGCCTGATTGGAAGAAAGAAATCCGAAACCAGCTTGCGAGCCTGAACCTCGAACCTACACGCGAGGCCGAGATCGTCGAGGAGTTGGCCCAGCATCTTGAAGATCGTTATCAGGAACTCTTAGCTGAAGGAGTATCGGAAGCTGAAGCTCACCATATTACGTTGGCTACGCTGGACGATGACGATCTATTCCTCCAACTCAAGAGCATTGCGTCCTTGACCCAGAAGCACGATTCGACGCCTGGGGTCAGCGGCACCAGCATTATCGGTGATTTCTGGCGAGACTTACGCTTCGCCGCACGAATGTCGTACAAGAGCAAAGGAGTTACGACTGTGGCGATTCTCACGTTGATGTTGGGGATTGGAGCCAACACGGCGATCTTCAGTGTCTTGAACGCAGTCTTGCTCCGTCCACTTCCCTTTAAGGATCCCGATAGTTTGGTGTTCCTATGGACTGATGATCCGAAGCATAGTCTACACGAGGAAGGCACGTCATATCTCAACTTCAAAGATTGGAAGGAGCAGAATCACAGCTTTAAAGACCTGGCGCTCTGTTCTCGGGTTACTAACGCTACCGTGCGAAGGTCGGACGAGCTTGTGCAAATTAGTGCGGGGCGCGTTTCGGCAAATCTGTTTTCGGTGTTGGGTGTTGGGGCGGTAGTGGGACGCGTGTTCACCTCTGAAGAAGAAGATCATGGCGCGCGTGTCGTCGTCCTTAGCAACGAATTGTGGCAGCGTTGGTTTGGTGAATCTGCTGCTGTTCTTGATCACGACCTCGAGATTGATGGGTTCTCTTACAAAGTAATTGGCGTAATGCCGCAGAATTTTTCGTTTCCCGATAAGACTACCCAATTTTGGGTCCCGGTTAGAGTCGGACGACAGGATAGATACAGCGATGCCTATCGGGTGATTGGGCGTCTAGCGCCGGGGACGTCGCTAATACAAGCGCAAGTTGAAATGGACGCCATTGGGCGCCGACTTGCATCTGCCTATCCCACGACTGACCCAGACTTCGCCGGTTTTGGTGTGAATATCGTTCCACTTCTTACCCAAATCACCGGTAAGCAGATGTGGGCCTCAATGTCTTTGTTGCTTGGAGCCGTAACCTTGGTCTTGCTAATAGCGTGTTTGAATATCGCAAATTTACAAATCGCCCGCAGTGCAGCGCGCCGACGCGAGTTAGGCATTCGATTGGCTATCGGGGCTAGCCGCAGCCGACTGATCCGACAGTTACTTACCGAGAGCGGTTTGGTTTGCTTCGTAGGTGGAACGATGAGCATTGCGTTTGCCTATGCTTCGATCCGTTTTCTGGTTGCATACGGTCCCACCAACATTCCCCGACTAAATGAAAGCGCGCTTGATATTAAAGTGTTCGCGTTTACTCTGCTGCTAACCATCATCTCGGGAGTGGTGCTCGGCTTAGCTCCGGCAATCTACGCCTCGTCCACCGATCCCCAAAGTGCGTTAGCAAGTTCGAGGGGCGACGTGACAACATTCAATCGAAGGACCCATAACGCGCTGGTGATCGTAGAATTTGCGTTTTCGGTAATGCTGCTCGTAGGCACCGGTCTCCTTCTCAAGAGCTACAAGAAGGTCCAGTCCATCGATCCGGGCTTTCAACCTGAGGGACTGCTCAGCATGCGACTGTCGTTATCAAAGCAGGATCAGTCAACCGCGTCACTCTACGAACAGTTGATTGAGCAGGTTCGCGCGTTACCGGGAGTTCAGGCGGCGGGCTTGATCGAAGATGCAATTCAAAGACGAAACCCGGATTACCCTATCACCATCGAACAGCGACCTTCTTACGATGTCGATGAACCGATTAGCTGTGACTCGATCACGCCAGGGCTGCTTCCAGCAATCGGCGCTCGCATCGTGCGGGGCCGCGACTTCTCTGGACAGGATCGTCAGGATGGAATGGCCGTAGCGATCATCAATGAGACGGTGGCCCAACATTTTTGGCCTGGCACAGATCCGCTCGGCAAGCGATTCAAGTTATCCGCGCCGCAATCGAGGGAACCGTGGCTAACAGTTGTGGGCATCGTGGCCAATATGCGGCGGCAGGGACTGGAAAAGAACGCCATTGCGCAGGTCTTCGTACCGCAGGATCAAAGAGTCGCGAATGCTGCGGATCTGATAGTGCGGACGGCTTCGTCTGATCCGGTGCAGCTTGCCCCTGCCGTTCGAAGCCAGATTCGATCACTCAGCAAGGATGTAACTATCTCTGATGTGACCACACTGGATCAAAGGTTCGGAGACTTCGCTGCAAACCGGCGGTTTCAAACAGTCCTTCTATTTCTCTTTTCTGCGGCCGCACTGCTCCTCGCCATGATCGGGATTTTTGGCGTCACCCATTATTCGGTCGCACGGCGCGTCAAGGAAATTGGCGTTCGAATGGCTCTTGGCGCGAATCAATTGAATATCTTGCGCTTGATCATCGGCGAGGGCCTAAGATTGGCATTAATGGGTATCGCATTCGGAGCTGCCGGATCGTTAGCCTTCGCGCAGGTCATAAGAAGCTTGCTCTTCGGAGTGAGCACGACTGACCCTGTCACATTCGGAATCGTCACGCTGTTACTTATTTTTGCGACGATATTGGCTTGCTACCTACCCGCGCGCCGCGCGACCAAAGTCGATCCGCTGGTGGCGCTTAGATATGAATGATTGAACCACGAGCCATTACCAGTGGAATCGTCTTTATTTAAGTCGTTCGTCGAGAGAGTTAATGATGCATGATTGGAAGGAAGAAATCAGAAACAAACTGGCGAGCCTGGACCTTGAGCCGACGCGCGAGGCCGAGATCGTGGAGGAGATGGCCCAGCATCTTGAAGATCGTTATCAGGAACTCCTAGCTGAAGGAGTATCGGAAGCCGAAGCTCAACAGACGGCACGAGCAGAGTTCAGCAAAGCGCATGGGCTGATTAAAGAAATGCGACGAGTAACGCAGCCGCAGAACGCTGAAACCGCCACCCTTGGACGCGCTGGCGCGCCATGAGAGAAGAGTTTCAGAAACGTCACCCCGCCACCACCAATCCCTGACTTTTGTCGTGTGGCTGTCACAAAACAAACCTCATCCGCTCCTGAGAATCGACTGTTGGCCGCCTTGCCGCCCGATCGGTACGAGCGTCTCTTACCAAATCTAAAACAGGTCGCTGCCTAAGCGGCGGAGTCGCCTCCGCCGCTCGGCTACAAAACCGTGCATGAAAGTTCACACGGCTCCTCGATAACTCGGCGTTTGTCATGCGTACCCATTGAGCGGCGCTAGGTCCGCGCAAAGTGCTTCTTGACAGCGCTGATGGACCAACAGCAGATTGAAAGTTGCTCCTCGCCAGCGTGACCGCCGCGGGTTTATGTAGCTAACTTCCATCTGGTCTCCATCCCGAAAGTAAAGCCCGCATTCGATGCACATGCCCCGTTCTTTCTTCAAGAGACTTGCGACTCTCGGCGAGACGTCAGGGCTGTGGCCTCGTCGGATACTCCAATACACCCAATCACCATCGAAGGGAGTGCGCTTACCTTTCACCTTCACGTGCCTCCGGATAGCAGTATGCACGTGCTTGCGCAACCGAGGGCGACCAGGTGACTGAAAGTTCCAGCCTTGTCCCTGGTCCACACCCCAGTAACGGTTGGCGACCCACTTCTTCCCTTTATTCGGGTGACGGCGTTTGGCCCATCTCCAAAGCATCTGGAATAGCGAGTCGCTGAGCTTACTGAAGACCTTCCCGCTAACCACCGTAGAGTAGTAGCGAGCCCAACCATCGATGGTGCGGTTCAGAGCGCTGATTAACTGCGTCTGGGTCACACCCCGATGATTATCAATGGTCTGTCGTAGGCTCTGGACATGCTTTCTGATTGCTTTGTCGCTTGGTTTGATGATGGTCTTGAAGCCGAGCTGCTTCCCGTTGGTGTTCTTGGCAGACTTGGTACGACCTACCTTGTACTGTCTGATGTTGAACCCCAGGAAGTCGAAACCCGCTCGCCCATCAATCTCCTCTAGCGTATGGGCGATGCGGGTCTTGCTGGCTTTCAATTCCAGTCTCATGGGTCTTAGCCAGTCTTGCGCTATCACTGCGCATTCCTCTACGACTCGTCGGTCTGCATGCAGCACCACGAAATCGTCGGCGTAGCGCACCACTGACAGGGTAAGTCCTTTCTGTCGTGGAAAACTGGAAACGATTGCCGTCTCTAGTCCGTGCAGAGCAATATTAGCCAACAGCGGCGAGACCGTTCCTCCTTGCATAGTACCTGCTTCGGTTGGGAACAACTCTCCGCCATCCATGACCCCGGCCTTAAGCCAGGCTTTAAGCTGACGTTGGACCGGAGGGCTGGCGTTGACCTTGGCTAAGAGCGCCGTGTGATCGATTCTATCGAAGCACTTGGCGATATCCGCATCAAGGGCAAACTTCGCCTTTAATGAGATTGCCTTGAAGATGGCGTCGATAGCGTCATGGCACGAGCGGCCCGGACGAAAGCCATAACTATTGGCCTCGAAGCGCGCTTCCCACTCGGGTTCGAGCGCCTCCTTGACCAGGCTTTGCAGAGCACGATCGCACATC
>DASWDX010000083.1:0-6603 GCA_036395055.1 Pyrinomonadaceae bacterium
GGTCGAATGGGAACGGATGAGCTTCACATTAACAACGTGGCCGTCCGCGATGGTTTTCGCAGGCGGGGGATTGGAAGAGCTTTATTAAATCGTATTTTGGAGGCAGGGAAGAGCTCAGGAGTTCCCTGCGCGTTTCTGGAGTTGCGCGCGGGAAACTCAGCGGCGCTTGCTCTTTATGAAGAATGCGGCTTCCACATGACCTCCCGGCGCAGGAATTATTATTCGGAACCGGTAGAGGATGCGCTCGTCATGACCATTCAACTCATGCGAAACGCTTGATCCGCCGAGACAATTGGGCTACCATTTTTTCGTGTCCCAAACATTCCCAGGAGGTTTTCCGAGAGCCTCCTCAAACCAATCTTGCCAGTCCCATCGTCTGAAAGGAGACATGCACGAAAATGGACATTACAACTGCGGATAGGCTTAAGGAAGAGCTGATGAATCGAGATCCAGAGTTCAGGGAATTAGCCCGCGAACATACTCGATACGAGCAACGACTAAGTGAACTTACAGCCCTGGCTTATCCGAGCGACGAAGAACAACTGGAAGAGGTTACACTCAAGAAAAAGAAGTTGGCTCTTAAAGATCAAATGTACGCGCTAATCATGCAGCACCAGAAGAGTCAAAGCGTGAGTCATTAAAATAAGGGAGGGAAAAACTTTCTCCTGATCGGTTTACTCTGGAGGGGACGTGAGGGTCACACGTCCCCTTTATTACAAAACAGTTACCGGGTTGATGACAGCTGTATCGGGCCGGGACGGATATCCGGCACACAATCTCGGGAAATAAGGAGTGAGAATAGCTCGCGAAGGAATCTTTTATGTGTTGGTGCCGGCAGCCCTGGCGCTTGTTGTGTTGTTGTTGAGTTTATGGCCGCTAGCCATCTTGTTGGCGATTCTGGCAGCTTTCATGGCGTTCTTCTTTCGTGATCCCGATAGACAGCCGCCAACCGATCCTGATGTTGTGGTTGCTCCTGCCGACGGGCGCGTGACGCGCATCAGACCGGTGAGGGAGAGTGCCGATGGTTCTGCAACCGTGGTAAGCATTTTCTTGTCGCCGCTTGACGTACACATCAACCGCGCGCCCATTGGCGGCAAGATCACGAACGTGGCTTATACACGGGGAAAGTTTTTGATGGCTACCAACGCTAACGCAAGTCTGGTTAACGAACAGAATGCACTGACGATCGAAGGCGAGAACGTCACGGTAGTGTGTAAGCAGATCGCCGGAATTCTCGCGCGCAGAATTGTTTGCTGGAAGACAGCCGGTGAACGATTGAAGTTGGGTGAACGATTCGGCCTGATAAAGTTTAGTTCACGCACTGATGTCTTATTGCCCGCGAACGTGGAAGTTCTCATCGCCGAGGGCGCCCGGGTGCAGGGTGGAACCACAATCATCGGAAGAATGCGATGACGGTTGCGGCCCGCAAAAAGGTAAATGTGGAGGCAAAAAATCCCGAACGGCGCGGGTTGCGGAAGGGTGTGTATTTAATCCCGTCCGCCTTCACTGCCGCCAACATTGGCATGGGATTTTACGCCGTAATGGCGGCGGTTCGTGGTTTCCAGTTTGTAGGAAAAGGGACGTCCGCTGATTTCCTGCAGGCCTCTATCTATCTTGATAACGCCGCTAAGGCAATAGGCTGGGCAGTTCTTTTTGACATGCTTGATGGCCGCCTCGCGCGGATGACTAAAACAACAACAGAGATCGGCGTCCAACTGGATTCTATCGCAGACGTGGTGACCTTCGGCCTGGCACCTGCCGTATTAGCCTATGTCTGGGGATACGGTGCCACTCTTGAAGAGGGTGGGGGGTTACACAATCTGGCCTGGTTCCTCTCTTTCATGTACCTGATGTGCGGCGCCTTTCGTCTTGCTCGTTTTAATGTTCAGGCTTCGCGGCCCCGCCTCCTGGCCGAAGGCACAATCAAGATGGATAAAAAAAGTTTTGTTGGACTACCAATCCCAGTCGCCGGTGGTCTCATTGCCGCTATTATCCACTTTACGCCTGTCCCTTTGGTCAGGTACGGAAGCGAGCGAGCTGAAATCTATTCAATCCTACTGATGACTCTCGTCGGGATCTTGAGCGTTCTCATGGTTAGTACCCTGAGATTTCCAAGTTTTAAGACGGTGGGAACTCGCAGTCGTAGTATGCGCACAATAATTCTCGCCGTTGGCGTCGGCATGCTGATTTTTCTTTTTTCCCGCTACGTCCTGCTGGCGCTGGTTGTCGGATATATTCTTCACGGATTGCTCTCTCGGGTAATTGGAATGTTTCGCAGGCGGTCTGAACTGAGCGAGGCCGGTGTTCAGGTAAACCAACGGTAGTGGCTTTGAGGATTCGATTCCAGGTTTCCGGCTCTAGTTTATAGTTATTTATTTCTCGCAGCACCGCGCGGTTGGGTAAAGGCGAGTAGGCCATGCTCGGTCGTAAGCAGCACGACGTCGCCTACCGCAATTGGCGAAGCCGAAGTAGTTATTTCCTCACCCACCGGAAGCAAATTAACCTGGCGTCCGTCGCGCGACTCGAGGACAACCGCCGCTGAACTTGAAAGGGGCATAAATAGCGCAGCCCCGTGCGTAATCAGCGGTTGCGAAGAAATCCTTCCCGACAGCCGGCGTTTCCACACCCGCGCGCCGCTTAGAGAAAACTTGTACACAAAATTATCCAGCGAGGCTACGAGCAACTCGTCTCCCGCGCGAACCACTGCCTGCACACCCGCGCCCGTTCGCTTACGCCAGATCAAGTGACCACTGTTCGCGTTTACCGCGTAGACATAACCATCGCCAGAACCGAAATATACGATGTCGGCTCCATTGGCTACTGGTCCGCGAACCGCTCCCCTGGTGCGATAGTGCCAGAGGAGTTTGCCTGTACTTTCGTCGAGCGCAAGTAAGTTGCCATCTTCGCTTCCGATGTAGAGGCGCGAATCTGAGAGAACCGGTTGAGAATTGAAGGAGGCTCCGTAATCATAGGTCCAGCGCGCCTCGCCATTCCGGCTGTCGAATGCATATATTTTTCCGTCGCTGCCGCCGGCAAATAGTTTTCCGTTCCCCAGGGCCAGAACTCCACGGAGCGGCAGCGCCAGCGTCCGCATCCACAGTGTTACGCCGCCCTCCCGCCCCAGCGCTCGCAAAGCGCCAGTAGCCCGGCGAGCGCCACTTTCGGATTTACCCGTCTCCGATGCAACATACACGCCGCGTTGGTCGGCGACCGGGGAGGCTGAAAGTTCTCCACCCATTTCCGAACGCCAGTTGAGTTGTCCACCAGCGGCGCTGAGAGAGACAAGAGTTCCACCCGCAAGCGGCAGATAGACTCGCTGGTCATCAGCCGCCGGCGTGAGGTTTAGCGTCAGATTCGAGACGTAACGCCAATTGATCGTCAAAGGCTGGGAGAGATCTACCGTGTTGCCCGGCGGCGAATCGGCGTACCCGTTATTATTCGTTTGGGCAAAGCCGAACACGATGGTGGTTAGCAGGACGGTGAGCATGCCCCCAAAGACTGCTCCCTGGCTCCGGTTTTTATTAGTTGTCAACAGTTGTTTCAACAATTGATTGCGAATCGCCCCTCGGGTTCTTGAGTTATTCATAGCCAAACGTATAATCCACAGTTCATTATTTCTAACTAATCCATTTGACGCATTCAAAGGGGCCAGAGGTCTTCTTTTTTGATAACGGAAAATCAACACGAAACCGTCATAATACTTGACTTTGGATCGCAATACACTCAGCTAATAGCTCGCCGCGTTCGTGAAGCAGGTGTCTATTGCGAAATCCTGCCCTTCAACACACCAATTGAACGAATTGCCGCTCGCCAGCCGAAAGGGCTGATCCTGTCTGGCAGTCCGTCTTCAGTCTACCAGGCTGGCGCTCCGCGGCCTGACTCGAAACTCCTGCAGTCGAGCAAGTGCCCGGTGCTCGGCATCTGCTATGGCCTGCAAATTCTTGCCTTCGATATGGGTGGCGAAGTTAAAGCATCACCCAATCGCGAGTTTGGTTATGCGAGGTTGAAAGTTATAGACGAGAATAGTTGCTTGTTCGTAGGGCTGCCCACTGAAATGGACGTTTGGATGAGTCATGGTGATCAGGTGACTACGGTGCCTGCCGGTTTTCGCGTCACGGCGCTCACCGATGACGCCCTCAACGCAATGGAAGATACCAACCGGGCGATCTACGGAGTGCAGTTTCATCCGGAAGTCGCCCACACACCCCTCGGCGCCCAGGTCATTCGCAATTTCTTATTTTCAATTTGTAAGTGCCGAGGTGACTGGTCTCCGAAAGCCGTAATTGAAGAACAGATCAATCGCATTCGGGAAGAAGTCGGAGAGACGGGCCGAGTCATATGTGGATTGTCTGGAGGCGTCGATTCCACCGTAGCCGCGGCGCTCGTTCATCAAGCCATAGGTGAAAGGCAGGCGTGTATCTTCGTTGACAACGGTCTTCTACGAGATGGCGAATTTGAGTTGACCCTCGCCTTGCTGCAGCAACAAATGAAACTGAACATTACCGGCGTGCGAGCTGGTGAGCTGTTTCTGAACGCCCTGAAAGACGTAACTGAGCCGGAGGAGAAACGGAAAATTATAGGCAAAGTGTTTATTGACGTTTTTGACCAGGAGGCCGGGGGATTGGGTGACGTGGCATTTCTCGTCCAGGGAACGTTATATCCCGACGTTATTGAATCGGTTTCAGTCCGAGGCCCTTCTGCAGTAATAAAAAGTCATCATAATGTCGGCGGATTACCCGAGCAGATGAAATTGAAGTTGATCGAGCCATTGAGGGAATTGTTCAAGGACGAAGTCAGGCTTATTGGCAGAGAGTTAGGAGTGCCTGACGAGATCCTCACCCGACATCCATTTCCCGGTCCTGGTTTGGCGGTACGAATAATAGGCGAAGTAACCGACGAACGTGTGCGACTACTCCAGGCGGCCGATCGAATTCTTAACGAGGAACTTCGAGCAGCAAACCTCTACAATTCTGTGTGGCAGGCTTTTCCGGTTCTGTTGCCTGTTTCCACGGTAGGAGTGATGGGCGACGAGCGCACTTATGAAAAAGTTGTGGCTATCCGGGCGGTAACTAGTGTTGACGGAATGACAGCTGACTGGGCAAGGCTTCCACATGATCTGCTGGCGCGCGTCTCGTCGCGAATCATTTCGGAGATTCGGGGAATTAACAGAGTCGTCTATGACATAAGTTCCAAACCACCCAGTACGATTGAGTGGGAATAGCCACGTCGTTTTCTGCAGCAACTTTTTAAAGCATTTTCTTTAGTACGGCCGCGGAAATTTTTGATCGTAATTGGTTTATGAGCGGCTATAAGTTTCCCAATGACAAAATGCGCAGCGTGGCGATCGGAATGGCCATGATATAGTGCACTCGCTGAATTAATCACACTTTATCCCTGTTCCGCCGGTTGTCAGATAGGCAGCCAGTCTTTTTTCATCATCGTTATGCCGGATCAAAGATTCGTACATCTACACCTGCACACCGATTACAGCCTGTTAGATGGGGCGATTCAGATTAAGCCTCTTGCCAAACGTACTGAAGAACTTGGCATGACGTCATGCGCCATGACCGATCATGGCAATATGTTTGGCGCCATCTCTTTTTACAACGCCATGAAAAGCCGCGGCGTGAATCCCATCATTGGTTGTGAAACCTACATCACTCGCGGGAGCAGAAAGGACCGAGCGGCTTCAGCTCCCGGAGAGAAAGCAAACTTTCATTTAATATTGCTGGCAAGAGATCTGGATGGTTATCGCAATCTCGTTCGTCTGACCTCGAAGGCTTATACCGAAGGCTTCTACTACAAACCTCGAATCGACAAAGAACTGCTCGCCGAACACTCAAAGGGACTTATCGCGCTTTCGGCCTGCATGTCCGGCGTGCCCTCGGCAATGTTGGCCCGCGAAAATTGTGACGACGCCGCGGCTGCCGCAGTTGAATTCGAAGAGATCATGGGAAAGGGTAATTATTTCCTCGAGATTCAGGAGCACGGCCTTGAGGCACAGCAGAGGATTCGTAAGCCCCTGGTAGAGCTGTCGCGCCGAACCGGGGTGCCACTCGTTGCGACCAACGACGCTCACTATTTGATGCCGGACGACGCGCGAGCACATGACGTCCTGCTTTGTATTGGCTCGGGCAAGACTGTTAATGATACGAACCGTCTTCGTTATGCCAGCCCAAATTTTTACGTTCGTTCGCCCGAAGAGATGTGGCGCATATTCGGGAGCGAACTGCCGAACGCCCTCTTGCGTACCGTTGAGATCGCCGAAAGATGCGAACTAAAACTACCGGAGAACATTAACCATCTTCCCAACTATCCCATACCAGATGGAGAAGCCGCCTCAGCGGACGATTACTTCGAGAAAGTAGTGAGGGGAGGCTTTGAACGCCGGCGCCAACGAGTCTGGGAGCGGCAACAGTCTCGAGGCGAGTTGAAACACGGCTTATCTGATTATCAGACGCGCCTCGCCAGCGAGATCGCCATGATCAAGCAGATGGGTTTCGCCGGGTACTTTCTGATCGTCTGGGACTTTGTCCGCTACGCCAAAGAACACGCAATTCCAGTTGGCCCTGGCCGCGGATCGTCCGCCGGCTCTCTGGTTGC
>DASWDX010000084.1:0-3940 GCA_036395055.1 Pyrinomonadaceae bacterium
CCTCGCCAGCGAGATCGCCATGATCAAGCAGATGGGTTTCGCCGGGTACTTTCTGATCGTCTGGGACTTTGTCCGCTACGCCAAAGAACACGCAATTCCAGTTGGCCCTGGCCGCGGATCGTCCGCCGGCTCTCTGGTTGCTTACTGTCTCGAGATAACTGATGTAGATCCTTTACAGTATGACCTTATCTTCGAGCGATTCCTTAACCCAGGGAGAATATCCCTACCAGACATAGACATCGATTTTTGTGTCAGAGGACGCGGGGACGTTATCAATCACGTCGCCAATCTTTATGGGCGTGACTCGGTTTGCCAGATCATTACTTTTGGGACGCTCGCCTCCCGGGCAGCAATTAAGGATGTGGGTCGTGCTTTGGAGATGCCTTATTCCGAAGTCGAACGAATAGCCAAAATGATTCCGCCGCCCGTCCGAGGCAGAAACGTGAGTCTTACGCAGGCACTCGAACACGTTCCCGAGTTGAGGAAGGAGATTGAAACCAATTCCAATGTTAAGGAACTGATTGAGATCGCCCAGCGACTAGAAGGCTGTGCCCGCCACTCATCCGTGCACGCGGCCGGGGTTGTAATTTCCCCTGTTCCATTGCAGGAGTTGATACCGATTGCGGTCTCGGGGAAGGAAGAGCTCACCACTCAGTATGTCATGTCCGATCTCGAAAAGACCGGCATGCTTAAGATGGATTTTTTAGCGCTTACTGCCTTAACCGTTATAAATGACTGCTTAACGACTATTAAGCAACTGCTTGGTACCGAGATTAACTGGCCCGATTTAGCGCTTAACGACGAAAAGACGATGGCGGTTTTTGGGGAAGGGCGCACGGATGCGGTGTTTCAGTTTGAATCCTCGGGCATGCAGGAGATATGTAGGAAGCTTAAACCCAAGGACGTTGAGGACCTTTCCGCTTTAAATGCGCTATACCGACCTGGACCTTTGGATGGCGGCATGGTCGAGGAGTTTATTCAGCGCCATCGCGGACTGAAGACCGTGCGTTATCTGGTTCCGGAAATGAAGGAGATCCTGAGCAACACCTTTGGAGTTCTCGTCTACCAGGAACAGATTATGCAACTGGCACAGAAGCTAGCGGGCTATACCCTTAGCGAAGCCGACCTAATGCGCCGAGCCATGGGTAAGAAGAAGCGCGAGGAAATGGCTCTACATGAACAGAAGTTTATCAACGGTGCCGTCGAGAGAGGAATTAAGAAAGATAAAGCTGAAAAGATATTCTCGCTGATGGCAAAGTTTTCTGATTATGGATTCCCTCGAAGTCATGCCGTAGCCTATGCCTACCTCGCATTTCAAACCGCCTACCTGAAGGCCCACTTCCCAGAGCATTTTTATGCCGCGGTTCTTTCAAGCGAGGCCCAGGACGCTGCTAAAGTATTCAAGTATTCCAAAGAGCTCCGCTCACAGGGAATCAAACTGTTGCCCCCGGATGTAAACGAAAGTTACTCCGGTTTTACGCCGCTCGCCGGTGCCATCAGATACGGGCTCGCGGCGATCAAGGGCCTCGGTCAATCAACGGTAAACTCGGTAATCGAGGCTCGCAAAGGCGGTCCTTTCAAATCATTCTTCGAGTTCACGGAAAGGTTGGGGAACGGCGGGCTGAACAAGCGTGTGCTGGAAGGCCTGGTGGGCGCGGGAGCATTCGACTCTCTCCAAACAGATTCGCGCGAACTGCACGAATACCGCGGGACGCTTTACAATTCTATTGATGTAGCGCTTTCCCGAGCACAACGTGCGAAGCGTGAACGAATGCAGGGTCAGAATGGTCTTTTTGGTTCGATTGCGGATGACTCCGATTTTGTAGAACAGCCTCTATCGACCGGTGTTCCCTGGACGCGTTCTCAACTTCTACTTGCCGAAAAAGCCGCTCTTGGTTTTTACGTCACCGCTCATCCGCTGGGAAACTATGGCGAACTCCTGCAAGCGGCGAAAGCTGCAAAGTCTCTTGACCTGCCCGGCATCTCCAGCGGCACGCGCATCCACATCGGCGGCATCATCAACGATCTCCAACCTAAAACAACCAGGAAGGGCGACAGGTTCGCTCTGTTGCGCCTGGAAGACGAAGCTGGAGGAACGAAGTGTGTTCTGTGGCCGGAAATCTACCGGAGGTATTCGTCATTACTCAAGAATGAACTACCGGTGCTGGTAAGCGGCCGCCTCGAGCTGAGCGAAGACAATCCACCGTCAATTATCGTTGATCAGGTTCAGAGTTTGGATGAAATTGTAAGAGCCAAGGAACTGATAATCCTTCATGTACCTCAGGTATCGGATCCTGCTCAGTTATTTGATAGCATTCTTCACGTGATTAATACCCACGCCGGTAATTGCGAGGTGATGCTGGAGACATCCGTTGCTAAGGATCTACTTGTTCGAGTGAAAGTAAGTTCCACCCTGCGTGTAGAACGCAGTGAAAAATTTGAGACCGCCGTACGAAAAATGGGGTGCGGTTTGAAGGTGGAGAAAATAGCACTTTCAAACGGCGTCTGATAATACCTGGTTTGCCAATAGGGAAAAGTGGCTAAGAAGGAAAAAGAAACGACATCTGTTGAGAGTCCGGAGCCGACTGAACCTCGCTCGGAACCCGGGTCACGGACTGCGATTGAGAGAGTGCAGCTCGCCCGCCATGCTGACCGCCCACATACCCTGGATTTTATTGAGCGGCTGTTTGATGAATTCATTGAGCTGCATGGCGACAGAAGATTCGCTGATGATCCGGCGATCGTTTGTGGTTCGGCGCGCTTTCATGGTCTGCCTATCGTGGTCGTCGGTCATCAAAAAGGTCGCGATACAAAGCAGCGCAGATACCGCAACTTCGGCATGCCCAAACCGGAGGGTTACCGCAAGGCCCTGCGGGTGATGAACCTGGCCGAAAAATTCGGCCGGCCCATCTTTTCGTTGATTGATACGCCCGGCGCCTATCCCGGCATCGATGCCGAAGAGCGCGGACAGGCGGAGGCTATTGCGTACAACCTGCGCGAGATGGCCAAGCTAAAGGTCCCGGTAATTGTTACCGTAATCGGCGAGGGCGGATCTGGTGGCGCTTTGGCGATTGGCGTGGGTGACCAGGTGATGATGTTGGAGAATGCCATTTACTCCGTAATCTCACCGGAAGGCTGTGCGGCAATTCTGTGGAAGGACGCTAAGCTCGCGGACCAGGCGGCAACCGGTTTGCGCCTAACCGCACAGGATCTTTACGCAGAGAAGATTGTGGACCAGATTATTAGTGAACCACCCGGCGGCGCTCACACTGACTACGATCAAGCTGCTCGTTTTCTCGACGCCGCTTTGACTGAGCGACTGGCTGAGGCTGTTAGCTGCAGTCAGGATGAAAGACTGGCGAGACGTTATAACAAACTGCGAGGGTTTGGCCGTTGGGGCACAGCTTAATCGCGGCCGGGCCTAGTCATTCTTACATTTATTGTATTCGCAAATCGTAACTGGGACCCAAGTCCGACAAGTTTTCACGCTTGCACTTCACACGCTCAGTTTCTAACGATCTATTGCCGTCAGCTCCTGGTTAGAAATCACCGGGCTGTTCAAGTATCCGATGGCTATCGCTATCTCACAGCGAGCCGCAATGATACGTGTTGCACCGGCGTGGTTGTGCGCGGCAGCATGGATGCGCGCGATTCACCGGTGGAATGATTCGCAGGGTTTGTCCGCAAATGCCCTGCTGTCACTGGAGTTTCCTGTCAGCTTGCGGCGAGGCCGCGACAGCGCTCGCAACGGTCACGGCCTCCTGGGCAACTTCAGTTCATCCGACGACAAGCGGATTTACAACCAGTCACTTTACCTGGTTCGAACAGTCAGACGTTCATGCTGACATTTCCCAGCTCTCCATGGGCGCCTTACGGCTAACTGGTCAGCGAATTTATACCCCGGTCTGTTTGAATATGGGCGCGGCAGTAGCGGTGCTCG
>DASWDX010000085.1:0-4996 GCA_036395055.1 Pyrinomonadaceae bacterium
CCTCGTTGGCGGGCTCGTCCTGATTATTTTTGTAGTCGCGCATCTGCTGCGCTTCGTTCTCCGCGCGCCTTCAGTTACCACCGAAGTGCTCTGTGCGAGCATTTCGGCTTACCTGATGCTCGGTTTGATGTGGACGATGGCGTACTGGCTCGTGGACCAGTTGACGCCAGGAGGAGCCTTCTCTTTCAACACGAACGCAGGGGCACGATCCATGAATGGGTTCACTGGCTTCTATTTCAGCTTCATCACCTTGAGCACCGTCGGCTACGGCGACATCACACCCGTTTCGAGGATCGCGCGCTGGCTTGCGGCCTTGGAGGCGATGACGGGGCTGCTCTATGTAGCTGTCCTGATCGCGCGCTTGGTCGCCCTTTATTCAACGCCAAAGTCTGATGACTCAGGAGGAATTTAAGCGCGCAGGTTCTGGAAAGGATGACCAATGGAGTAGCCCTAAAGTCTTATAGGCACGTCGCTGCAGGCATGGCAACATTGCTTACAGGATTACCGACAACTCTGCTCAACACCCCTAAATCTCATGAATTCTAAACATTCAAGAACATCTATCTGTATTCGCGCCATCGCAGCCGGAACATGTCTCACCTTTTTTGCCGGCTGCGCGCAAATCGCGACCGTGTCCGAAAAACGTCCGGCCCCATTGCCGCCCAGTTCGGGAGCGGATCGGGTCGCGACGCAAACAATCGATAGCGCGCTGGCCGAAGAGAAGCAGCAACCAATCGTTGCCCTCGGCGCGTTCGTAGCCGCAGCGCGAGACGCGTTACGCCAGCTGGATCGCAACCCAGCGAACGCAGAAGCACGGCGCGACTACAACTTCGCAGTGGCACGCATCTTCACGGTTGTTCGCGACGCGAAATTGGATCCGTGGACACATCCGATGCTCGTCGGCGCGAATGGCGAGTACACTCTCACGTGGAAGCGCGATCCGCGCCCGGAGTGGAACCTCGCTCTCTACGACTTGATTCCGGCCGATGAGCTCAATTTCAAAGGCACCTATGTGAAAGATCACGTGAAGAAGGACGGAATCGGCGCGCCGCTCGTTGCGGAGCGAACCCTTACCGCGCAACAAGCCAGTGCACTCTTTTGTGCGCCAAACATCTTTTATAGCGTTACGGCGACGGCACAGTTCGAAGGTTCGCGCTGCATCATCTCGATCAACGATCCCCTCGCCACAGAGACCGTTCGCGTGGACGGACACACCTATCCGTTGGCGGCAAATTTCACGGCGGCATATGCCCTCCAGCTTGCCCGCGAAAAGCCCCAGAAGCTTGGGCTAGCTCGTCTCCTTCGGCCACAGGAATACGCCGCCACCGCCCGGATCATCCGCTTTGAACCTTACAATCCAAACAAAACGGTGGTGCTTTTCATTCATGGCCTCATGGACACGCCGGTCACGTGGGTGCCAATGTTGAATGATCTGCGGGGCGACGTGGATTTCCGGCACAATTACCAGATTTGGTTCTACAGCTATCCCAGTGGCTACCCTTATCCTTATTCCGCAATGATCCTACGTCAGGAACTCGATGCGATTGAAAAAAAATATCCGCTACGCAAACCGATGGTGGTAGTGGCTCATAGCATGGGCGGATCCATCACCCACACTTTGCTTACCGACGCCGGCACGACTCTCTGGCTCGAAGCTTTCGGACATTCTCCGGCCCAAACTCCGATGGACGCTAAGAGCAAACACATGCTCGAGGAGGTTTTAATCTTCGAGCACAGGCGCGATATTGGGCGCGTGGTCTTCATGTCCACGCCGCATCGTGGCAGTGACCTGGCCAGCAATTGGATTGGCCGCATCGGCTCGATGATTGTGAAAACGCCATCGAAACTGATCGCAATCGGCCAGACCGTGCGTGAAAGTCTCACTGCCGATCCCTCGGCGCTGAAGTTGAAGCGTCTTCCCAACAGCGTGGACACCCTGGCCCCGAACAACCGTTTCGTTGTAGCTATCAATAAGATCCCGATTACGAAAGGAATTCCCTATCACTCCATCATCGGTGACCGTGGCCGTGGCGACAGCCCCAACAGCAGCGACGGTGTCGTGGCTTACTGGAGCAGCCATCTCGATGGTGCCAAGAGCGAACGGATCGTTCCGTCAGGTCACGGCTCGCCCCTCAACCCGCAAGCTATTGCCGAGGTCCATCGCATTCTCAAACTGAATGCCCAATCCAATTGAGCCCATCCGCGCTGACGTAGGCCTAAAGTCCAATATCAAGATGGACGTCAGACGGTAGATTCAGACAGTTTCTGATCGCAATGTCGCTCTCATCAAACGCGTTCGCAGTTGTCGAACGTCCCAGCATGAAGAACGACTGGAAACGGACTTTCCCGTTTGGAAGCAAGTGAACCGATTTCAGAGGGAGCAAATGAAAGAACGGAGATGAATAGCAACAAGACCTGATAAGAAAGATTCCAATGAAACATAACTTCCACTCTTTGCGGCTCGGCCTGCTGCTGGCATTGGCTTTGGGCGCTTCTTCCTGCGCGCCGGCCAAACCGGTCGCGGAAGCAGATTACGGCGTAAAAATCGTGGGCAACTGGCTGGGCACCGTGGGTAACATGAAAGAGTCGATTACCTTCAGCGGCGACGGCAGCTTCATCGCGCAGTTGCGTCCCCAAGGGTTCATCAGCAACACACTCTCGCAGGGCGTCACCGGCACGATCCGCGGCACATGGGCCATCAATGGCAAGACCATCACGTTGAAGATTACCAGTGCGGAAGATGAGCGTGTGAAGAATAACGTGACTTCGAGCACCATTCTGGCCTTCAACCAGGACGAGCTTTCGATGAAGAACGACCGGGGCGAGACCTCAACGTTCACTCGAGCGATCTCCCCGTAGGCCGAATGCCGAAATTCAAAGCAACATCTCCGTTTATGCGATGTAGCCCGTGTCCAATTTGAAAACCAAACAACCAAAGAGAAACATGAAACCCAAGCTAATCCATATCAGCTTGTCAGTGCTGGCGGCAGCGACGGCGCTGATGGGTGCGGTCGGACAACAAAGTGCATTACTTGGCGCGACTGATTCCAGCGGCCTCGACCGCACGGTTCTACCGATTAAAGAACCCACCTATTCCGAATCAACAGTGCTTGATGCCAGGGATGCAAAAGCACCACCTCGTTTCGAAGTAAAGACGCCCGCAAAAGCGCCTAACGTTGTCATCGTTTTACTTGACGATGTTGGTTTTGCTGCCTCCAGCGCTTTTGGCGGACCTATCAACATGCCAACGCTCGATAAGCTGGCTGCAAGTGGTTTGCGCTACAACCGTTTTCACACGACTGCCCTTTGCTCGCCCACACGCACGGCGTTGCTGACTGGTCGTAACCACCATGTGAACAATGCAGGGGCCATTATGGAATTGGCTACCGCTTTTCCCGGCAATACGGGTATTCGTCCCAACAGTGTAGCGCCACTGGCTGAAATGCTCCGCCAGAACGGTTATAGCACCGCAGCCTTTGGGAAATATCATGAAACGCCACCGTGGGAAGTTTCAGTTTCAGGTCCCTATGATCGCTGGCCCACTCATTCCGGTTTCGATAAATTCTACGGTTTTATCGGTGGCGAAACCAATCAATGGTCTCCTGCCATTTATGATGGCGTCGCGAGGGTAGAGCCGCCCCATGACCCTAAATATCATTTTACAACGGACATGACCAACCAGGCAATTAATTGGATACAGGCACAACAATCACTTACTCCCGATAGACCGTTCTATATTTACTTTGCGCCTGGCGCCTGTCATGCACCGCATCATGTTCCGAAAGAGTGGGCTGACAAATACAAAGGCAAGTTCAATGAGGGCTGGGACAAGCTGAGAGAAGAGATAATCGCGAGACAAAAGCAAATAGGAATCATTCCACAAGATGCACAGCTAACACCTCGTCCCAAAGAAATTCCTGCCTGGGACGGCATGAATGCTGACCAGAAAAGACTTTTGGCACGACAAATGGAAGTCTTCGCCGGCTTTGCCGAGCAAACCGATTATGAAGTCGGCAGATTGGTTCAATCACTGAGCGACATCGATGAGCTGGATAACACTCTGTTCATTTACATTGTAGGTGATAACGGATCCAGTGCCGAAGGCGGACCTGAAGGGTCTTACAACGAAATGATGGCGTTGAATGGCATTATCGGCACTGCTTCCCAAATGATGAATCATATCGATGACTGGGGAAGCCCGAATACTTTCCCGCATTATGCCATCGGCTGGGCGCACGCTCTGGATACCCCTTTCCAATGGACCAAGCAGGTTGCATCTCATTGGGGAGGCACCCGCAACGGGATGGTGATGCATTGGCCCGAACGAATCAAAGCTAAAGGTGAGATCCGGTCGCAGTTTAGTCACGTGGTAGATATCGCACCGACTGTGCTGGAAGCAGCTGGTCTGCCTTTTCCAAAGATGGTAAATGGCACCGAACAGCTTCCGTTCGATGGGCCTTCGATGGTCTATACTTTTGACGATCCAAAAGCCAAAGACCAGCATACCACCCAATACTTTGAGATGTTTGGTAACCGCGCCATTTATCATGATGGCTGGGTAGCTTGCACACGCCATTCTATCCCATGGCTGATGGTAGCATTGCCACCATTAAAAGATGATGTTTGGGAGTTGTATAATGTGGATGAAGATTTTAGTGAGGCGAACAATCTCGCGACAAAGAATCCTGAGAAACTCAAGGAAATGCAGGGCCTCTTCATGAAAGTAGCAGAAAAATACCACGTACTGCCGATTGATGACCGCAGGGCAGAACGATTCGATGCCGCCACGGCAGGGAGACCCGACCTGATGGGGAAACGCACTTCACTGACGGTTTATCCGGGTATGATCGGTCTAATGGAAAACGCGTTTATTAACGTAAAGAACCGCTCCTTTAGTATAACAGCCGAAATCGACTTACCGAATGGCGATGCGAATGGGGTTATCATTTGCCAGGCTGGTCGCTTTGGCGGATGGACGCTTTATATGAAGGCCGGC
>DASWDX010000086.1:0-3535 GCA_036395055.1 Pyrinomonadaceae bacterium
GTATGATCGCGGGATTCAGGATCTTGCGCTCGGGCTGCGTTCGCTCGTCCTCGAGGAGATGGCGCCGTGTTATGAAAACATTTACGACGCTTACAACGCAGTCGCGATTGGCTACGGTTCATCTGATCGTTTGCAGGACGGTGTTTTCCACATAGCAGTTTACGCGAAGCATGTGAATCTCGGCTTCAACCACGGTGCTACGTTTGCCGATCCGCTGGGAATTCTCAAAGGTAGCGGTAGACAGATTCGCCACATCACGATCAAAACGCTGGCTGATCTCGCCAAGCCAGAGATTCGTTCATACGTGCGCCGCGCGCGCAAGGTCGCGATTAATGACGCACGCAAGCTCGGCGACAGCAGAGAGAAAAACAAATCTCTCAAAGGCAAAGATGTTATATCAGTTGTAAAAGCTATTTATCCGAAGAGGCGCCGGCCAACCCAGACTAGCTAGCGATAATCTCAGCTTGCTGTCTACTGTCGACTGTTTACTGTTCACTTTGCTTTCAAATCCAATTGGGAGATGATTACGTATATTCGTTCAGGGGAACATCAACCATGTATAAATATCTTGCCTTAAGTGCCGCCATCTTTCTCATTGTCGCTACAATGGTGGCTTGCAGTGCGGTTACCGCCTCTGCCACCGCAATCCCGGACCCGGCCCTGGACGCACCTCTGGCAAGCTCCAAAGGTGAGCAGACTGCCGTGCTCGCAGGAGGCTGCTTTTGGGGCGTCGAAGCCGTCTTCGAACATGTAAAAGGCGTCAGCGATGTGATGTCAGGATATTCCGGTGGCTCACCGGTTACGGCTGAGTACCAAAAAGTGGGAACGGGAGAAACGGGTCACGCCGAATCGGTTCGTATCACGTATGACCCATCCCAAATATCTTACGGTCAACTCCTCAAGGTATTCTTTTCGGTGGCCCACGATCCGACTCAACTAAATCGCCAGGGACCCGATTCAGGTACACAGTATCGTTCAGCCATCTTCTACTCGAACGACGAGCAAAAGCGCGTGGCGCAAGCGTATATTGATCAACTAAACCGCGCTAAGGTTTTTGCGCAACCCATCGTGACGCAAGTCGCCGCCTTACAGTCTTTCAATGACGCCGAGGGATATCACCAGGATTACCTCGTTCATCATCAGGATCAGCCCTACATCGTCATCAACGATCTTCCCAAGCTTGAGAACCTGCGCAAGCAACTTCCGGGTTTGTACAAAGCGAAGTAGCTTGACCACGAGTGTTTATAGTAACGACTTAGGCGGGTTCATCAGAACCGGGTAAGCGAGCGGGTAGTCGGTATTGAAAGAGGTCATTCAAGCATTGACCTGGAAGCCTTCTGCGATCTATTGTGCCGTCCTCTCAAGCCCTTTCCTTCTAAACTTTGCCCCTGGGAAGATGTCGATGAAAAAGAGTTCCGTTACATCGTTCTCTTCACTTTTCTAATGATTAGCGAGCCAACTGAATGCTGCAACAAATCAACCGTTGACGATTGCCTCCTAAACCTGGGCATATCTGCGCAACTCGCGCCTGCTCTCTGACTCTACCGTTCGCTCTTCCTTCCGTCCTGCTGAACAGTGAGTGATACAATCCAGCTCAGAAGATGCTCATGGACTGGGAACGCTTACCCACTATTCAGACAAACCGGCTCTCGCTGCGTTGGATTTCCGCGGAAGATGTCGACGATTTCTACGCCATCTATTCCAATCCTGAAGTGATGCGGTATTGGAGTACACCGTCACTTCCCGACAGAAACGCTGCGAGTCGCCTCGTAAGTGAAATTCACGAAGGGTTCAAGCGTCGCGAGCTCTTGAAGTGGGGCATCGCGCTGCGTACAGACGACAAATTGATCGGAAGCGTCACGCTGTTCAAGCCCGACTTTACCCATCGCAGAGTCGAGATAGGTTATGCCCTCGGTCGCCCACATTGGGGTAACGGTTACATGCATGAAACGCTCAAGGCGTTGCTCACCTACGCTTTCGACGTGCTCGACTTCCACCGGATCGAAGCCGATGTAGACCCGCGCAATGCTGCCTCGATTCGGACACTGGAGCGTTTGGGATTTCAGCGTGAAGGGTATCTGCGCGAGCGCTGGCAAGTAAACGGAGAGATCCAGGACGCGCTCTTCTATGGTCTACTTCGACCGGACTGGAACAACCTCAACACAAACAAGTGAGGACGAGCCAAGCGAAGCGCAACCAGACACCGTGTACGATTTCAAATCCTGACTAGCCTTCACCGGATATTGATCGCCCGCGCAACGACACGTCTTAACGAAGCTTATTATTTTCCAACCTGAAATAGATGACCCGGTACAATCGTTGCTATCAGTTTAGCCGAACTCCGCGCGAGTTCTAAGAGAATACAACTTATCATTATTACGGAGGGGGAAACAGCTATGGGTTTGTTTGACAAAATGTTCGGGTCTGGCGCTTCGGAATCCGAACAACAACAAGGCGCGCAGCAACGCTTCAACGAGCTTAAGCAGAAATATCAATCGGTTCTGAATCTGGCCGACCAGCAGCACATTCAGTTTCAGAATCTTCACATACAGGACAATAAGCTCTACATCAAAGGCATCGCCCCGTCAGAAGATGCCAAGAACAAGTTTTGGGATCAGATCAAGCTGGTAAATCCCAACGCAGATGATGTCACGGCTGAAATCAGTGTCGACTCAAGCCGGACGATGGGTGCAGCCGTTGGCGGTAGTCAGACTCAGGGTGTTCAAACCTACGAAATCAAATCAGGTGACACGCTATCCAGGATTAGCAAACAATTCTACGGAAATGCGAACGAGTATATGCGCATCTTTTATGCGAACCGCGATAAGCTCAGCGATCCGGACAAGATTCAGGTAGGACAAAAACTGGTGATTCCGCCAGACGACAAAGCATAATAACAACTGCGTACGCATAAGCTTTGTCGGGGGGGTGCCGTTTTTTCGGCGCCTCCTTCTTCATCGAGTGGACGAGTGTGAGCGCCTGCCGACCCGATTGTGAGGAAACACAAAATCCTATGTTACGATGCGGCAAAGGTTCTGAATCAATGCCAGACATGTTGGTAAATCTTTTGAAACTGCCGGCGCTGGATCCCATGTTGCTGGAATCGGGTGAGGCACGGTTTGTCGTTCGTCGGGCGCAGCCCTTTGAGATTACACGAGTGCGCGAATTGATCGAGCGTGAGTATTCCGTCGCGTGGGCCGATGAGGTCTCCGTCGGCTTTGCAAACAAACCTGTTTCTGTCTTCATCGCGATAAGCGAAGGAGGAATCGTAGGCTTCGCCGCCTACGAATGCACGCGGCGCGGATTCTTTGGGCCAACCGGCGTCATTGAAAAGATGCAGGGCCGTGGTATTGGCAAGGCGCTCCTGCTTGCCGCTCTTTGGGCACTTCGAGAAATGGGTTATGTCTACGGCATTATCGGGTGTGCCGGACCAGTCGAGTTCTACGAGCGAGCAGTGGGAGCGATTGTAATTCCCGATAGTGGTTCCAGTATTTACATGAATCTCTTGAGCTAGCGATGAATAAGGCAGTAGACA
>DASWDX010000087.1:0-4552 GCA_036395055.1 Pyrinomonadaceae bacterium
CTCTGCGATGCGAAGATTTTGATCAGATCTGCGCCCGCTTGCTTTTGCTTTCGAACGAACGCGCGGATTTCATCCGGCGTGCCGGTCTTCTCGCCTTGCCCAAAGAGCGGCTCGATGGCCGTGAGTATGCGCGGGCCGGGGAGCTGGCCTTTCGCGATCGCATCGCGCAGGGGAACATCAGTGGCGTTACCCACGCTCTGCACCGTCGTGAAACCCGCCATCAGTGTCACCCACGCATTTGAGGCCGCCTGGTAAGCGGCCTCCTGAGTTGTTTCTCCCGGGCCCGCATTTTTCCCGTCTCGGCCGAAGCTCCAGGCAATGTGCACATGCGAATCAATCCAGCCCGGCAACACAGTCAGGCCACGGAGGTCGTAGTTGACGGGGCTGACCTTCGGATCGGCTTTTGTGTAGAGCGCGACAATCTTTGAACCCTCGATAACGATGCGTGTGTTGTGCAAGACGTGGCCGCGGCCGTCGAGCACCAAGCTCGCGGAGATAACTATGCGCTTCTGCGCGGGCACAAGGCCTTTGCCGTTTTCGGTTGGTTGGGCCGGCGCCGGTGAAGAAAACGATTGTGGCAGGGCAGCAACGCCAGGAATGCTGAGGATGCAGAGAAAGATCTTCGCGGATCGCATTATCGTTTCTTCCTCCATTCAAGAACCGGAAACAGAACGGTCTTAATTTCCTACCGCAAAAGCGTCACTGAACTTAGTCATCACAGCCGAGTTTCGCGGTCACCCTGGTAAACCAGTAAAGAAATTACCACCAACCCCCGACAGGGTTGTGACACGTTCTTAACGACGCAATATAACTTATCGGTATCGTTGGGCTTTGCTTCTCGATGATACTCAAGTCCACCAAGAGACTAAACTTCCTGGACCGATAATACTTTTCATTCCAATTGCATTTGTCCGGAGTGTTCGCAGTGGGCGACGTGAGGGGAGGAAACATCAAGCGCGTAGCCTCCCCCCTCGCCGAAGAATTAATTGCCGTCGCTTTCGTACATCAAGTGCTTAGCGAGTAGTGAGTCAGTTTGAAAGCTTCGTTCAGCTTGGAAGGCAACGTCTTTCCGGGAGGGGCGACCCCCGGCCGCGAGCCGCGTAGCGCCAGCAAGTGCGACCGCGAACCTGTCGCTGAGGCAAACCGCAGGCTTCTTGCCTTCCAGCAACCTCGTGGCCGGCGTTAATCGAATCCACCATCATAGAACGGCGTTCAGCATCCTCTAACTAAACCTTCAACAAACGGTCAAAGAACGAGCGATAACGTTGCAGCGCGAGGCGCAAATCTTCGGTGGAGACGTTGTCACCACGATCCCATTCTCGTTCCAGGTTTTCTCGCTCGGCTGCAAAAATTTCAGCCAGCCGCTTCATTGTCTGCGCCACCAACTCGTCTGCCTGCTCTACAGATCTGCGCGGCTCATCTACGAATTGTGTCTGAATACTTTTCCAGCGGGAGCGAAAACCGTCTGTCTCCCCGGTATCGAAGAGTGGCGCACTGGTTTCGGGAGCTATTTGAGCATTCGAGACAGCTTGTTTTGCCTCCTGCTCTTCGCGCGCCCGTCCAGTCGCCACACCTGCGGCCATGTCCCTGGTGGTTAATGGCTGGCTGTTTTTTTCTTGAGTGGCTACATCCTGTTGGTCCTTCATTTCTCGATCACTCATCGTCCTGCCTCCTTCGCTCGGGCTTTGTTCTCATGCTCAGCTGTAACTTCCCTTACGGGTCGAGTTCCACCGTCATGCAGGAGATCGGCAAAGAGGGCGCGGTAGTGAATCATTGCTTCTCTTAATGCCTCGGTACCAACATTCTCACTGCTGTCTCGAACTGCAATGCTGTGTGCAACGCGGTAGTTTTCTACAACCACCGGATGATCGACTGAAACGTCGGCCGCGCGCTGCTCAAAGTTACCCATCGGATACCCACGGGCCTTCATAACTTCTGTGACTAATCGATTGGCATTTTTTACTGCCTCTCGAGGTTGGTCTACGAAGCGAGCCTGCTCCTGCTCCCACGCTCGGGCAAAGTCTTGTCGTTGTTCATTGCTGAGTGGCTTAACCTCGAAGTGCTCGACGTGCTTTTCTCGCTTCTCCAAAACTCGCTCGGCGTGTCTCACATCTCCTTCCGCGCGAACCGTTCGATCGTACTCAGGACCGAACCTTGAGCGCAGTCGTTCTGTTCGCCTTCTTTGCATGTAGATCCAAGCCGCTGCGGCAATCGCGAGGATTACCACTGCAGCCACGACTAAAACCGTGATTGTTGAACTGTCCATTGCTTCTTCACCTTCCAATTCTGTCGGGTCTCATCCTGGCAACGAATTAGGCAATAAACAGACCAATCCAAATTGCGCCTATTACCCCGCTGGATCTCAATCTGCTTAGAACTTCAGCGTATTAGGCCGATGCTTTGAGATTCGGATGCGTATCGAATCACGACGAGCTGTAGCGCGTTGTATCCAATTAGAAGAAACCTTCTCGACGTGATTGACTTTCTCTGAGGGTTGACAAGGTTGCCGGCTCACCTAAGAACCTCAATCTTCGTGATGGGATGGATCTCCCAGGCAGAGGCCCGCCAGTTGCCCTGTCTCTGGGGAGCCGTGTTTTCCGATTCAGCTGCATGATTTAGATCGAAGAACAGCCAGCCTTCAAAAGAACACCAGTGGCCAGTTAACTTCTGCTTAAGCGTTGACGCGGACCAATCAAGCCCCTGAACCCTGGCCCATTCTTCCATCCTGGGAGTTATTTCCAAGACAATATGCTCGCGCGCGGGGGCATCAGCACGAAGTGCCACGTCGATGTGTGTGTCACGACGGCAAGGCGAGTAGCAGTTGGCTAACTCAACGCCGGCTTTTGCAACAGCGGTAACGTAGCCGTCGAGTTTTGCAGCCCGAGATGTGGACCAGCGGTTGGAATCTTCTCCAGGTTGCAACACGCTCGAAAGCGTAATGCTGACGTCAAAATCAGACGGCTGTGGAAGTGATGTTCGGTTCTTAAGTCGATGGATGTCGCGCCGATCTTTGGAGAAAGCAACACCGGTTGCCGGGCAATGGCGATGAACCACTATCAGGCCGATTATCATCAGGGCTACGGCCATTACGAGAGTCACCTTGAAACCTCGTAAGCGAGTCATATTTTTGATTGTAACTCCGAAGTGCGGGGGATAACCGTGCTTCCAAACCTGAGAGTTGGCTTCGAGCTAAAATTGTGATCGTGTCGCCTCCGAAACGCTGTCTCGGGATCTGTTTGCCAACATTTCTCGCTGATACCAATCCTTGACGGCCCAGAAGAATCCGGCCTAATGTGAGCGGTGGGCCGTGGCGGGCAGTGAGCAGCGGGCAGTGGGCAGCGGGCAGTCCTTATTCTGAACGGAATCTAGCCTCGAATATCTGGCCGCCTGCTTATGCTTGAGAATATTGCCCACCGCCCACTGCCCGCTGCTCATGTTCGGAGATCTGCTCGGACCAGGAAGGCTTTTGCGTGAAAGCTAAAGAATCACAGCAACCAAAACGTGCCTGGGCTGCTCGCGGTTTCACTGTTGTTGAAGATGTCGTTTACCTTGGTCTCGGTCTGCTGCTGACGGGCAGTGCAATTTCGCTCCTGGTAAGTAGTGGGATCAGTTTCGTCCAAAACTTGATGGCCAGATCATTGACGACGAATATTGTTCCGCTTTTGGATCGTCTGTTGCTGATTCTCTTGATCGTTGAGTTGTTGTATACGGTCCAGGTTTCTTTCCGCGAGCATGGCATCATTCCGGAGCCGTTTCTCCTCGTAGGACTCATCGCAGCAATTCGGCGAGTACTGGTGTTGACCGCGGAGTTTGCTCAAGTTAAGGAGCAGACCGAAGTAGGTTTTCAACACCTGATCGTCGAACTCGGTGTGTTAACGTTCTTGATCGTGGCCCTGGTCCTTTCTCTCGTGCTGCTACGAAAACGAGGGGTAACGACAGTGGCCGAGCGCTCTACTTGAGCCCGGATCAGGAAGGCGATATTTACCAATGGAACCATCTCTAACATCTGCCGGCATTTTTGCTGTGCTCGGGCTGGGACTAGTGTTTGGTCTGAAACATGCGACTGAAGTCGATCATGTTGTGGCCGTCTCGGCGATTGTGAGTGAGCATCGCAACATCTTACGGTCGGCATTTATCGGCGGACTGTGGGGGGCGGGACATACGGCATCGCTCGTCATCGTCGGCGTGCTGGTACTGGTGTTTCGCGTCGCTATCCCGCTGCCGTTGGCAAACTGGCTCGAGTTTGGCGTGGCGTTCATGATAATTGGCCTTGGCTTCGTGGCGATGACGCGGGTGTTGCGCAGACGCGGCGATATTCACCTCCATCGCCACGACCATGACGGACAGTCACACCTGCATATTCATTTTCATGAGCGCGCGACTCAACACGCCAGCTTAGCCGCCTCACACCACACAACAGATTCAACGGCTGCGTCACACTCACATGCGATTGCGCGGTTGGGTTTTAAGCCGCTCTTCGTTGGCGCGATGCATGGATTAGCGGGATCGGCAGCATTGACTTTGTTAGTGCTGACGCAGATCCAATCCGTTT
>DASWDX010000088.1:0-5563 GCA_036395055.1 Pyrinomonadaceae bacterium
GGCGGGTTAGCCACCAACACCTCGAGAGCCGCATCTATCACTTCGTTAATCCGTGAGACAAATATGATCTGCAGTTCCTTGCGGACGTCCTCAGGTAAATCTTCGATATCGGCTTCGTTGCGAGAAGGAAGCATGATGCGACGAATTCCCGCGCGATGGGCCGCCAATATTTTCTCTTTCAAACCTCCCACCGGAAACACCAAACCAGAAAGAGTAATCTCGCCAGTCATCGCGGTGTCGGGACGCACCCGGCGTCCCGTATAAAGCGACGCCAGCGCCGCAGTGATAGTCACGCCGGCGCTGGGCCCGTCCTTTGGAATTGCACCAGCCGGTACGTGGAGGTGAACGCCGTAGTCTTTGAACATTTCCGAACCGATTCCAAATTCGTTCGCGTGCGACCAGAGATATGATTGCGCGGCTCGTGCGGATTCCTGCATCACCTCGCCCAGTTGTCCGGTGATCGTCAGACCTCTTCCGCCCGGCAGCAGCGTCGCTTCAATGAAAAGCACTTCACCGCCCATTTCTGTCCAGGCCATACCGGTCGCCACGCCCGCAGGCAGTTCTTTCCGGGCTTGCTCCGGATAGAACCTCGGCGCGCCAAGATAGTCATGAATATCATCGGCATCAACGTTGATCGTTTCCACTTCGCCCTGTGCGATCTTTAGAGCCACCTTGCGAGCAACCCTGCCGACGTTTCGTTCCAACTGACGCACGCCGGCCTCGCGTGTGTAGCGTGTAGAGATCAGTTCCACCGCAGCGTCGCTAATTGCGAGTTGTGCCGGCTTCAGTCCATTCTCTTCTATTTGCCGCGGGATCAGATAGCGCTTCGCAATTTGCAGCTTCTCCATGTCGCTGTAGCCGGCAAGGTTAATAACTTCCATGCGATCACGCAGCGGCGGCGGAATCGGACCAAGCTGATTGGCGGTGGCAATGAAAAAAACGCGCGAAAGATCAAACGGGAGATCGAGGTAATGGTCGCGGAAAGAATTGTTCTGTTGCGGATCGAGAATTTCGAGCAGAGCCGAAGATGGATCGCCGCGATAGTCGTTGCCAAGCTTGTCAATCTCATCAAGCATCAGCACCGGGTTGTTAACTCCGGCGCGGCGGATCGATTGAATCACACGTCCTGGCATGGAGCCGATATACGTGCGCCGGTGGCCGCGCAGCTCAGCCTCGTCGCGCATGCCCCCAAGCGACATACGCTCAAATTGTCGGCCCAGTGCCCGGGCAATGGAACGACCGAGCGAAGTCTTGCCAACTCCCGGTGGCCCAACGAAGCACAGGATGGGACTCTTCGTGTCAGGGCGCAGCTTGATGACGGCGAGAAATTCAAGAATCCTTTCCTTAACATCTTCGAGACCGTAGTGGTCCTCATCAAGAATTCTGCGGGCTTCGTTGAGGTCTAGTTTATCTTCCGATGACTTTAGCCACGGCAACTCCAGCACGTATTCAAGATACGTTCGAATAACGTGGTAATCGGGTGCAGCCGCGGGAAGCTTCTCCAAACGCTTCAGCTCGCGCTCGGCTTCAGTCCTCACTTCATCCGGCAACTCGGCTTTGTCCAGGCGCTCGCGTAACATGTCAGCCTCGGCGCGTTCGCCGCCTTCATCTTCGCCGAGCTCTTTTTGAATGGCTTTCATCTGCTGGCGCAGAATGTAATCGCGCTGAGATTTGTCCATCTCCGACTGCGCTTCCGTCGCAATCTTCGAACGCAGTTGAATGATTTCCAGTTCGCGAGCGAGATACGTGTGGGCCAGCAGCAGGAGTTCATCGGCCGTATCGGCTTCGAGCATTTTCTGCTCCTGCTCCACGCCCAGGTTGAGTATCGAGCCGAGAAAATAGGCGAGGCGGACGGGCTCGACGGACCCGAGCATTGCAACCCGAACTTCCGGCGGAACACCCGGCAACAGTGCCAGCGCCTCCTGAACCATTGCCTGAACGTTTCGCTTCGTCGCTTCTACTTCTTCCGGGTCCTTTATCTGAACATCGGGAAGAATCTGCACCACCGCGCGTAGATAAGGATCCTCCTGCTTCCATTCCATTATCTTAATGCGATCGGTGCCCTGCGCGATGATGTGCATCGTGTCTCCGATGCGTTCCATTCGCTTGATCATCGTGAGTGTGCCGACCTGATAAAGGTCAGCGGCGCCCGCATCTTGAGTAGAGTTGGTAACGTCCGGACGAACTGTGATACATGCGAGCAATTTTTCTTCTGTCGCCAGCGCTGCTTCAACCGCCGCAACTGATCGCGGCCGGCCTACCGCCAGCGGCACGACCGTCTCCGGAAAGAGCGTCGTGTTCTGCAAAGCCAGCACAGCAATCTCGAATGGTTCACCGGGTGGGCGTACTACTGCCGGCGACCCTGCCGTCGCTGCGTTCTGCTCCGGACTCTTAACCTCCGGTGGCGCCTCTGCTTTTTCCAGTATCTCTGACATAGTTCTCTTAGCTCCAATGCTCCCTTACCTTCGTTGTTTCGCTAGCCGGATTCATTTGCAATGCAGCGTCACGATCAAAAAACCATCGCGGTAATCATGCGCGAGCGACGCTTCCTCGATGGGGCAGGGAAACTGGATTGTCTTCTCAAAGCGACTGTAAGTGATCTCCATCTGTTGATAGCTGTATCCCTCTTTGAAAAACGTATCTCGACGGCAACCGCGAATGCTTAAGCTCAACTGATCAAGTGCGATCTCAAGGTCGTCAGGGCAGACGCCCGCAAGATCCACTTTTACTATCCAACCATCCGCGCTTCGGTAAACGTCGGCAGCGGGATTCCACAAACGCCCCGAAGGTCTGACCCTATGGGCGACGGTTAACAAAGCGACCTGACGATTCGACTTTGGCATATGGAGATATTACAGGATAAGTGAAATCCCGGACGCTTGAAAAGGGGAGGCGACTACCTGGTCTTCCTCCCCCGATCAACTCCGCCTCATTCGTGCCTCTAGCCGAATAATTTGCTCCAGAAAGACGATTCACGCGAAATGTCTTCAAGGGCATCTGCGAGTTCGCGATCTGCTTCGGTCTCCACAGCAATGTCGCCCATCGAGACAATGCCCAGTAAGGTTCCATTCTCGTTCGCAACTGGAATGCGTCGTACTTGTTTGTCGCCCATCTTTTGGATTACATCGACCACCCGCTCGTGCGGTCTGGCCGTATGTACGTCAGTTGACATTACTTCTTCTGCCCGGGTCAGATTGCAATCTTTACCGTCCGCAACTGCGCGCATAACGATGTCGCGATCCGTGATCAAGCCAAGCAACTTACCCTGGCTGTAGTTGGAAGTGTTAACCCGGCGTTCGTTCGATTCGCTTTTTCTATTCCCACCGTTGGGCCTGAATTCGACTACCGGGATCACACCAGTGTCTTCTTCCTTCATCATCATCGCCACGTCTCGCAAAGTCGTGTCGCGGGTGGCTACGGCCAGCTCGCGCGTCATGATGTCGCGGACCCGCAGTCGGGATCGCGAAACGCGTTCATCGTAGCGATAGCCTGGCCGGTAAGAGGCTTCGTCCCGGCCGCGTGGTCGTGGACTGCGGCCCTCGTAAGCCGGGCGCCGGTAGTCTTCGCGGGCATATCGATCAGCGTATTCGCCGTATCTCGGCTCGTCTCTTTCATAGTCGGCACGTTCGCCGAATCGTCCCTGGCCAAAATCGCGCCGTTCATTGTCGTTTTCCAGACGCCCTCCGGAATATGGATGGCCGTAGTTCCACGGTCGTTCGCGTCCAAATCGATCACGGCGGGTGCTGAAGTCACGGTCATCGTCAAAGTCGCTAAGATATCTTGCCATTATTCTCCCCTCCTGGTGTGTTCATAAGAACTAAAGCCTCGCTCAGAATCGAAGCGAGCGTCTATGAATTTTTCTGGGGGCTAGCGTGGGCAAACGCCCATCCGAATTATGAATAGGGGAACTGCAACCAACGAGAGAACTACTCTTGATCTTATCCCGAAATCAGTTTCGCGCCTAGTGCTGCCAATCCGTGTGGTGTTTTAAACTCGCCCTCTCTGTGTGATCTCAAATCCGCAAACTACTCAACGGGGAGGGTAAAGCCGCATCAGCATCTATCGTTCAGCGGGCGTTCAGCGCACGCCTGCTTCAACTTCAACAATCAACTGGATCCGCGACGTGATATCGAGGGTGCCTATCTCGATTGGCGTCGGTGCGGAGTCGGTTTTCATGAGTTGTCCGCTGACCTGAAACATCGGGATGGGCCGTGCTATACCTTCTTCCTGAACTTCGACGATGCGAACCACGCGGCCTCCGAGTGCCGTTGCAATCACCTGCGCTTTGCTGATTGCTTCGCGAGTTGCCTCAGCGAGTGCCTGATCACGCGCTGGTCGATCCTTTCTTAAGGTGAAAGAGATTCCAGGCACATCATTCGCGCCCGCTTGCGCCGACGCGTCAATTACAGTACCGACTTTTGCCAGATCAGACGTAGTGACCGTAACGCTGTTGCGCGCTTCGTAACCGACGATGGTCGGCGGTTGGTTCTCCTTGTAAACGCGCTGTGGTTGCAGACTGTAACCGCTTGTCTTTACTTCAGCGCCAGGCCCGGCGGCGCTTTTCAGTGCCCGCACCACCGCATCGCTTTTGTTGGCGTTCTGCTGTTGTGCCTCAAGCGCGCTTCGTGCCTGGGTTACTACCGAGACCGTAAGCATCGCGGTGTCCGGTTGCGCCTGAACGATAGAGTCTCCCATGACCGATACTTTGGTGAGACCTCTCGACTCGTTTTGATTCTCGCCGGAACCGCTTTCTGCTAAAGGGCGCAGTGTTCGCACTTCAAACGGAGTGCCCTCCATATAAGTGGTCATTACACTTGATTTCGTTTCACCGACAGCCTCGACTTCCTTGCCTGCCGCAAACCATTTTTCACTTTGAAAACGCAAGGCATTCAAGATCAAATATTTCTGATTATCAGAAACGATAACCCAACCACCAGGCTCGACCGTTCTTTGCAGGCGTCCGCGGACATCCATCTCTTTTGCAAAAACCTGGGTACCGAGCAGCGCCAGTAGCGCAATCGTTCCCAGTGTTGACTTAAACCTTCGCATCCTTACAATTTTTCTGTTCATGCTATCTCTCTTCCCTCTAATTCAAGTTTGAGCGTCAGGCGAATTCCTGATGGCTCGCCCTCGAAGAACGAACAAGATGGCCAACTCTTGCTCGGTTGAGAGCGCAAGCTTAGCTTGCCCGCACCTGGCAGCAATCTGAAAAGGTTTAACTCTGAACGCGTTCCGTTCCATCCCTAAACGCTTTTGGCTCTTTAACACTGTTTTGTTACGATTCATGAAATGCAGTCATTCGATACTAATAGGTCGGATTCCGACCGGCTACTGAACCCCTCAAGAGCTATTGACGCGGGCCGAGTCGAGGATTTACCTCACGGGAGTTCAAAGACGATAGGGCTTCCAGAGGGACGCGAGCTAGCCCTTTACAATGTGAATGGCGAATTCTATGCCACGCAGAACTTCTGTCCGCACAAAGGCACACCTCTGGCAGATGGAATTCTTTGCGAACATGTGATCGAGTGTGATTGGCACGGTTGGCAATTTGACGTGCGTACTG
>DASWDX010000089.1:0-21875 GCA_036395055.1 Pyrinomonadaceae bacterium
CCGATACTGACGTGCCATATGATTAATAGCGTCGACGTGCGTACCGGTATGTTCGCCCAATTCCAACCGGTTCACCGCGGGTGAAACGACGTCACTATCGGTAATGCCGTCCAACTGTTCATGCGAGGCGTGTATGGTGATCCCCACTTCCGGAAGGCCGGGAAACACCGGCATACCTGTGAATATCTCCTGACTCAAATCAATTATTTCAATCATTCTCATAGTCTTTCTGATTTTGAGGAGGGCATTTCATTTCCTCCCGGTCAGCCGTTCGTATACACCCTGCCACCTAGCGCGGAGCCAGCTACTATGTTTACCTGGCCAGAAGATTGAGGCGAATACTCAGCCGCCTATTTCCGTCGCTTGAAGTAGTACGCCGGATCGGTCGGAGGTCCTGCCACTGCCACTAACTCCCATCCATTCGCACCGAGCTTGTCCAGATGCTGTTCCAGCACAAACGCCTCACGTCCAAATGGTACCGTCGGTTCCTTTCGCATGCGCGGATTACCCGTCGCGGTGAGGTTGGTGGTGCTTGGACCGGCCACCGCCAGATACTCCCATTGCTCGCTCGCAACTTTATCGCTTACTTTTGCTTCTTCTTGCCCGGTCGTTTTCACAACAGCAATATAGGCAACCACTAGAGATGCCACCGCGACTAGCAATGACGTTCGTTTAAGGACTTCTTTCTTTTCATTCATGAGAATTTTCCTTTCGCCAACCAAACATAACAGTGAGAGCGAAAGAACGAATGCGATAAGCGCTCTCATAACTTTTTCTCTGCTAGAATATTCTGCCGAACAGATATAGCAAAACCTCCAGGAAAGTTAAATCTGCGCAGGAGAGCTAACAGAGAGGCGACGGTCGAACGTTCAAAGACAAACCATTCTTGCGTTTCACGAAGGGGGCGATTATGTACGTAATCACGGGAGCAACTGGCAATACTGGAAGTATCCTTGCAAGGACACTGTTGGGCCTAGCCCAGAAAGTGCGGGTTATCGGTAGAAGCGCTGATCGCCTGGAACCTTTCACCGCCAAGGGTGCCGAGTCGTCGGTTTGTGAGGTGACAGACGCAGCCGCACTGACGAAGGCGTTCTCTGGAGCACGCGCAGTTTACGTGATGATTCCGCCCAGCATGATTAGCAACGACTATCGCGCCGATCAAGATCGGGTCACTAATGCGATTGCCCAGGCAATCGAGCAAGCAGGGGTTAAGTATGCGGTCTCGCTCAGTAGCGTTGGGGCGGATAAGCCGGAGCGAACTGGTCCGGTCGCCGGACTGCATTATCTGGAACAGACCCTTAACCGAATTCCTGAGCTGAACGTCCTGCACCTGCGGTCTGGTTATTTTATGGAGAACACTCTCGCGCAGATCGGCACTATTCAAACCATGGGAATGACTGCCGGTCCCTTACGTCCCGACTTATTGATTCCTATGATTGCGGCACGCGACATTGGGGCTGTCGCTGCCCAAGCGCTCCTCGACCTAACCTTCACTGATAAGCAAGCGCGCGAGCTGCTCGGACAGCGAGACATAAGCATGAGCGAAGTGGCCACAATTATTGGCAGCGCAATCGGCAAGTTCGATCTTAAGTATGTCCAATTACCGGATGAGCAAGTTCGAACAGCGTTAACGCAGATGGGAATATCCTTGAATGTCGCGAATCTAATCCTTGAAATGTCCGCTGCTCTAAACTCCGGTCATATGAGAGCGTTGGAGGAACGTTCGCCAGAGAACACCACGCCAACTTCTTACGAGTCATTTGTGGCTGAGGAATTTGTTTCTCGTTATCGAGGCAAGTCTACTACTGCATAAAGTCGCATTTGGCCGGCGTCGCGGTTTTGTACATCCAACTTCTGGTTGGTAAAATATTTACCAGCCAGGCTAAGCTGGCTTCTGTTCATTCATCCATTTCAAGATCGCTTCTGTCACTTCTTGCATCGTCAAATTGGTCGTATCGTAGATTAGGATCTGGCGTGGCTCAAGGCGGATATTTTCAGTGAATTCCACTTCGGTAGCAGCGAACAGCATCTGGCGGAGGATCAGTCTCGAACGTAAGCCATAACTTCATTATCCACGCAATACTCGTCTGACCCCTTCCGCTGTTGCTCCGAAAACGAGATGTGAAGCCAGCGCGTAGATGTGAGTCGAAAGCGAATAAGCACCAGGCTCTTTCGACAGGCCAAGCAGAGGAACCAGACCCTCATCGACCACTAGCCAAAATGCCGCGCCATAGGGCAGGCCAGCTCCCCCAGTGACTTCGGGAAGCAGTTCAGCTGTTACGCCATAAACAATTCCGCTTGTCGCGCCCACGGCGTAATGTACCGCGGGTCCGGCAATCTTCTTTTCACCAGGAGTCAATCTATGATCAAAGATGATCTCCGAAAGGGCGGAAGCCGTCTTCACGGTTGCGTCGTCTTCGTTTTCATCACCGGCGTCGCCCGTTTTATTGAGTGATTGTTTGGTCTTCAAATTAGACGGAGCATGTTTGCTGGAGTTCTCTTTTTTGGTTGAACCATTCCTGGCCGATAGGGCAAGCCAGCAATCCTGAAAACGATCCATGACCCACGATGCGACGAGACCCGCGACCAGGCCTGCCAACGCGCCTTTCCCAAGGTTCGGTTCGGAATGATCACCCGCCGCAGTTCTTTCATCATGGATTTCTAATAGAGACTTCTCAGTAGCTCGCATAGACTTTCCTCCAAAGCAATGTTCCAAAAGCGACAGCGAAGATCCGCTAGCATCTCTCACTGCCCCATCATTTTCGCCCTAGGTGTAGCAAGCGCGCGAACAAGCCTTTCTTTTTCGGCTTCTGCTCTTCAGGCTGCTTCTGCTGGGGCGCGCTCGATGCTCGGGATTCGACCGCAGGCTTCGAGTCGGTTCTAGCCGTGCCGTGCGATCGACGTAGTTCGACTGATGGCCTGGATTTCGTATTGCCGAAGTTCTCAGTTGGCGAGGTCTTACGAATCTTGTAATAGTCCGGTAAGTGAGCGACCAATCCATAACGTGGCGTGGTTTTCGAATAACCGGCGACCAACTGTTGGTTATAGTGATCGATTGAAAAATCGAAAGGGTCTTTTGGATTGGCATCGATGATCTTCAGATCTGCGTTCGTCATGGTTAATTTGCCGAACCGGAGCATGCCGCCGCGATAGTAAAGGTAGTTGCCACCCGACCGCGAATTAGCAAGTCGAGCAATTTCTGCCTCAGACAAGTTCTTGCTGCCACCAAAAACCAGGATCACCTCGTCGCCGACAATCTGAACGGCGATGACTTTGCCACGAATCATCGGCGGTGGAGTCATGTGCTCTGGATCCAGGATGAGGTCATTGTCATCGACTTTCAGTCCGCGTGCTGCTCTGGCTTTGATTACCTCGTCCAGCTCTACTCCGATTAGGTGCATGAATCCCTTGACCGGAAGGCCGCCAGTCTTGATCGACGTCGGATGAATTCGAATCTTGCCATCTGGCGTAGCACTTAAATTTCCCGTTATCTCGAAAGGCAGATCCAGAAGTTTGTGCACCCTTCCAGTTGCCTTGAGCTGATTTCCCTCGATTTTAAAGTGAAAGTTTTTTAGCGGCGCTCCAGGATAAGCAAACACATAGCTATTCATCAGGTTCGCCAAAATATCCATGCGAACGCCGATGACGGCCGAATCAATTTTAAGAATGAATGATCGCTTGTCATCAAATACCGGCGGCGTAGATTTATATCTTCTTAACAGAGAGCCACGGATGGTCCTGATGCGATAAACAAGAAGGTCGTCGGGATGAAAGTCGACATTCTTCATCACCTCTCTGGTCAGGCCTTTCGATGATGGCGGCGGAGGAGGGGGCTCGGGATTCTCAGTGTAACTGGGCGACTCGCTCTTATTCTCCTGCTTCTCTTTCTCCCGCTGCGCGTTCGCATTCTGAGATTTCGAATTATCGTCATTCGCAGCAACCGGCGGCGAGACATTCTGCGGCTGACCGCTCTGTTCGGTCGAGTCGCTTTTAGCATTCGTTTCGCAACCAATCACTCCGAGCGCGAGCGCTATCGACAAAACAAATAATAATGACTTTGACTTCATTGCATTCCCCCTTTTTACATTGGCGACAAGGGCCCAAACGTCGCAGCTGTCAACTACAACTCGCCCGTGACACCACAGAGCGAGATTGCGTGATCATGAATCTAATACAGGCGGCAGTCCGAAAACTTCCGCAGTGCGCCCTCTCTGTGTCTATCGTGTAACGAGCGCAAGACGGCATCTTCATTTCGGAGCCGGTAGAGTATGTGCCTGCTATCTCTTCAGGCTTCGCACATACGCAATGAGCGAATTGATCTGGGCGTCTGACAATTTCTTTCCCCATGCCGGCATCTTGCCTTTGCCGTTGGAGATAGAATTAAAAAGACGCTCGTCGCTTACCTCGGCCTGCCATTTTGCGTCGGTAAGATTGCGCGCATGATTGAACTTCGCCTTGAACGTTTTCGCCTGGCCGTCCTTGCCATGGCACGTGTCGCAGTGCTTTTCGAAGAGAACGCTGGCGTCGACGTTATTCTGGGGGTCGCTTTTCGCGGTGTCTAAGTTCGCCGAATTCACCGAGTAAAGCGACGCTGAAATCATACCGAGCCCTAATACGTTAACCATAAACATTGTTAGCATCCTTCTCATCGTTTGACCTCCGACTTCGAGTAATTTTTTGCTCCTTTGTCGTCCAAACAGTTTCGCTCCTCCGCGTTAACACCTAAGCTTGAAACACCTTCACAACTTTTCGATCACCAACGCACTGTTCTTGGATCCAAACCCAATGCAATTGCATAGTGCTACCCGCACGTCTAATTCGCGCGCTTCATTCGGAACATAATCAAGATCGCAATCGGGATCGGGTTCATCGAGATTGATCGTCGGCGGTATTACGCCGGTGTGCATGGCGCAAAGTGCTGCGCCTAGGCCGGCGGCGCCGCTGGCTCCCTGGGGATGACCCAGTTGGGATTTCGTCGCCGACATGGGAATTCGGTGCGAGTTGCAGTTAAGCGCGAGCTTGAGGGCGTTCGTTTCTATCCGATCATTCAGGACGGTCGATGTGCCGTGAAGATTCACATAGTCGATTTCACCCGGCCCAACTCCGGCATATTCCATAGCCAGCGACATCGCCCGCGCGGGTTCGTCGCCACCTTCCTGAAGACGAACGCGATGATAAGCATCGCAGGTCGAGCCGTAACCAGTGATCTCGGCGTAAATGTTTGCGCCGCGCTTCCTTGCGCATTCGAAGTTTTCCAGCAAGTAAATCCACGCGCCCTCACCCAGCACCATACCTGAACGGTTACGCGTGAACGGCCGCGAGGCCCGATGCGGTTCATCGTTCCACTCGGTCGTCAGTACAGTTAGCAAATCGAATCCGGCTAAAATGCCCGGCGCGAGCGGCGCGTCTACACCACCAGCGATCATCACTTCCTGACGGCCCAGCGCGATGTGCTGAGCGGCATAAGCGATTGCATCTGTCGAACTCGTGCAACCGGTAGAAATAACATGTGACAGACCTCGTAAACCGAACGCCATTGACAGCTCGCTTGAAAGACTGCCGTGAGTTGACGAGGGGATCGTGTAAAGGCTGGCTTTGCAAGTCGGACCAAGGTACCAGTATTTGTACTGCTGCTCGGTGAAGGCCAGCCCGCCACCGCCCGTACCCAACACGACGCCGATCTGTTGGTTTTGTTCCAGCGAAAGTTCATTAGGAGAAATTCCTGCATCTTTAAGGGCTTCGCGAGTGGCAGCGAGTGCTAACGGGACGGTACGTGGCACATGCTTACGATCCTTCACATTGAGCTCTGCTTGCCAGTCGAAATTGCGGACTTCAGCCGCGATCTTCACGGGAGAGTTGGAAACGTCAAAAGAATCAATGCGGCGCACTCCGCTTTCACCGCGCTGCAATCCGGACCAGAATGCCTTACGCCCGATACCAATCGGCGTGACACATCCCATGCCGGTGATTACTACGCGTTGGAGTTGTTTGCGGCCGTCTAACATTGTCATTAATACTTGTTAGCAATGATGTCGAACGTAAGTTTCAGTTTGTCCCGGACGCGAATGGTGCCGTGCATTGCCGAAGTTGCCTTGACTTTATAGTCGCTGCGATTGAACTCGACCTCGCCGCGGGCACGTAGACTAGTGATGCCGTCGAGAGTTACGTCGGCAGGAATGGTGATATGACGGGTCACGCCATGAAGCGTCAAGTCGCCGCCAATCTTCGCTTCGTAATGACCGTCTGCCTCCAGCTTGCCGGTCACATCCGTGCTCTTAAACACGATGTCCGGATACTTCGCTGGTTCGAGAACGATCTCATTGAGCTCTTTGTTAATGATCTTCTTCTGAGAAGGCGTAAAGATTGGACGAGTCTCTTCAACCGATGCGGCGCGAATTGTAAGCAGCAACGAAGCAGGAGTAATCGCGGTTGGAGTAAGTTCCACATCGCCGGATAAATCGCTCGGTCTGACGAAGTGATCATGCCCTTTGAACCAGAGCACGCCACCGGAAAATGCGCGTACCATAAGGTCGCTTCGCTTGGGATCAATTCGATAGCGCATTGTTGCAGCTGGCCTGCCACTAAGCGTCGTCAAGCTAAGCGTCATTTGGTTTGCTCCAGCCATTCGCGCCAGGGCCTGCACGTACCGAGCATTTTGAGTCCGGGCGACGATGCTAAACGACAACTTATAACCAATTGCGCCGATGATAATCAGGACGCATGCTGCTACTACAATGATTAATTTTAAGGTCCTCATGTTCTCACCTCTTGCCGAATGGAAATCCCTCTCTGTGTTCAACCTTCTCGGGCAAGTACTGATGGTCCGCCACGGATTGCTTGATCCAGTGAGTAGCGGTTGTATGCGAAAGCCCATAACAGTACAAAATTCACAAGGCCATACTGAACGTTGTGCGCAACAGTCGGGAATTCGCCAAGCATGACCGTACCGAACGTCAGAGCCACGAGAAGGAGGCCGGATAAAGAAAGCGCGACGGTTGTGAACAAGCCCAACACAATCAGCGCACCAAGTATTGTTTCTGCAAAGGGCAACACGTATGCGAATGGTTGCACTAGCACAGCTGGAAGTTTGCCGGAAAATTGTTGAAGCATGTTCCCGGCAAAATTTCCTATACCTCCTCTAAATTTTCCGATGCCAGAAAATAGAAAGACCACTCCAAAAGTAAGCCTTAAGAGCGCATATCCAATTTCGCGCTGTGTTATCATTTCACTTCCTCCTATTGGTTCGCTACGTAGCAAACCTGCCGAGCTTCTGGAAGCCTCAGGGACGAGGACCACGTTTCACAAGCCGATGGCCTGCGAGCATTCAAAAGCCAATAAAAGAATCGGTCCCCGAACTCTACGTTGGGGGACCGAACAAGTGTGCCATTGGCCCACTCATTAAACTCCAAGTCTGCGGAAGGCAATTCGCTCTGAACCCACTGCCGGGCGATGCCTTTCCCAGATGCAGTCCGCAAATCCGAAAGAGCTCAAAATTTCGCTTCAATCAAATTGGAACAGCGAGTTCAAACAGCAAATCACATCATCTTTTTGTTTATTGGTCGCCTAATTCTGCGGCCACCTTTTTACGTCCGCTGAGAGTCTGCGTGATGAACCAAAATCATCACCGACGCCGAGTTTCATGACGGAGATTGCGGCATCCGTCGTCATTCGACCCCTTATTTTTGTGACCTTGGATGTGCGATTCGCAACGTGCGGATTACTGATCATGTAAACAGTTCCCTTGCTGAGCGAAGTGACATACAAGTTTCCGTCAGGTCCGGTCATGATATCGGTAACAATCCCGAAGTTTTCGCCGGCCATCAGGCTCTCGCTGCCATCCTCGTCGAACTTGTACTCATTGTCTGCGACCTTGTCCTTGGCTCCAGCCTCGCTGAAAGCGAAATGTTTCCGGCTCTGATCGAACGTGAACTCGAACAAGTACCCACCTTCGAGGAAAGTCCGCGAAGCACCGACGAACAAGCTGCCTGTGTGCTGCGCTCCGACGCCATTGCCCGCGAAACCGATCGCCGCCGGGGCCACCGCCCATTTCCAACTAAACTCCGGATCCGTGTACTTGGAACCTGGCAGCACGAACAATCGCGACAGTGCCTCCTCCGTAGTATCGGGAAGGAGAGACGGCGGAAAGCGCAGTTGCTGCAGCGCCGGAATAAACGTGGCAAGGTCCAGCGGGTTGAGCGGCACTCTGCCATTGTCGATATTCCCCTGCATGGGTGTGAAGATTGTTTCGATCTCCTTAAACTGAGCGACGCGGTTGCGCGGCCCCATGATCTGAATCCAGCCCCCATTAGATCCCGCAGTGACTCGATTGATCTCATCGAAGGCGTCATCGCCGTTCTCTGACTCCCACAGAAAACCGGTCACGGGATCGACAGCAAGGCCGAAACTGTTGCGGTGACCGTACGAGTAGATCTTGTGGATGTTTGCGACAACCTCTGCCAGTTGACTCGCGGTGAGTGTCACCCCGGCCTGCTGTTCAAGTAGGGCTACCTGCTCGGCGGTGACGTTGGCGAATGGATTATCGAATGGCGTAGATCCGTCGGCATTGAGCCGGAAGATCACGCCCGTGAAATGAGCGTTGTAAGGTGCTGGACCACCAAATTGGTCATCGGGCTGTCCTGGGCCAAATGGTCCACTGGCCAGGTTTTGCAACTGCCCGCGGCGACCCTGGTCACCAATCATGAAGTAGAGCATGCCGTCTGAACCGAAGAGGATCTTGCCAGCATCGTGGTTGCCCCGCAGGGGCTGTCCGGCATCTGCCTGGAACGACCGCAGCATGATGATGTTCTTGTCGAATGCCAATGTCTGAGTGGCGGGATTCCAAATATAGCGGTCGACGCGATTGCCCAACAAAGGCACATCGGCCAGGTTCGCGCTGTCGGCACCAGTGCTGCTTTGTGTCCAATAGAGGTAAACCCCGTTTGTGGCTGCGAAATTGGGTTGCAGCGCAATACCGAGTAGACCGCGCTCTGAGGCGGAGTTGACGGCCAAGTCGAGAGCCGTGCCAATAACGACGCCGTTGAGCACATGCTGCACTTTGCCGGTCGCCTTCTCGAGGATCAGGAAGTCGTGGGGGCCAAGGAACGCCATGCTGGTTGGCTGGTTCAAACCGGAGATCTCCGTGTTTACCGTGAGATTCGGGTCTGTCATCATTGGCTCTTCGGGAGGTGGAAGCGATGCGGGGTTTACTGTCAGTGTGCCTAAAAGCCCATGCTCTTCGTCCTCGATTCCTGCCGTGAAATACAGCGTGTTTAATCGCCCCTGGAATGTTAGGCCAAACTGGAGACCCCAGAGTCCCGAAATGACAATTGGGGTGCCGCTGGCATCGTTGACTTTCCCGAGGAACTCACCTGTATCGAAATCGAAAGCATTGACCGTGCCGTCTCCGAAGTTGCCGACCAACAGTGCGTTGTTAAACTCGCCGAAACCTTCAAACGGCACCCAGGCCATTCCCCAGGGCGCGTTGAGTTCGCCCCTGCTAATGAAACGCTCCAGCAGCCGTCCGTGTGTATCGAAGATGTTTAGGAATCCGTCCCCTGGTCCAGGGACGTCGTCTTCCTTGTCCTCGTCCTGCTTGGCATATGTGACATAGAGATTGCCGTTGATGGCCGAGATACCGAATGGAGCGAAGCCGCTTGGAATTTTATGGTCCCTGAATCCATTCGGGATGTTAACTGGCTGGAAATTCGCATCGAAAACGTCAACAGTTCCGGCGTGGAAGTTTGTAGCGAAGAGAAATGCGCCTGAGGCATTAAAGCCGATAGCAAGTCCTTTATATATTGCCTCTGACGCTGAATTGTCGACGGCGATAACAGCGTGATTAGCGTCAACGCTGCTGTTCCAGCCAGCGATTGTGCCATCCTCAGTGGAAAATAGTTCGGCACTCGGGCCTGAGTTGCCGCCGGAGGAAATGACAAAGCCAGACGTGCCGTTGGTGGCGACTCCAGTAGGCTTCGAAGGACCTGCGCCGCCGGGCGCCGGGACGGTCACGACCAAGGGCGCCCCCAAAGGAATGGGTTGACCAGTCGCGTCGTATGTTGTGGCATTACCGCTCCCATTATCCGAAACCCACAATCCATTGTTAAGGCCAAGGCCCAGCGTTATGCCCCACGGATTCACCAAATTCGGGTCCGTCGTTGTCGCCAGCCCCGGAAGGTCGGAAACGAGATTGGTCTGTGTGAAGGTGATAGTTGTCGAGGACAAGGCGCCCATACTACGCGCTAGCATTGGATGTTCGTTTACCTTTCCCGGCGCGGATGCTGTACGTCTTGTAACCATCGCCACGCCAGCGATTACAAATAGCAGCACCAGGATCAACGTCTCGATCTTTCTTGTTTTCTTTCTCATTGTTTTTCTTCCCTTCAGGTACTCATCTCTACGAGAAACTGACTTACGAGGCAGTTTGGCAAGAGGGGAATATCCCTGGACGCTTTCGGTCCGGATTCCCAGAGCATGCCTTCTCTGACTTGTCTCGCCTTACTCCATTTGGTCCAACCTGGATCGCCATCAAAATGGGACTGAGGAGAAAATGGACCAGGGCGCGCACCAGAGCCCTTTCTCTTTGCTGGCGCTACTTGCGATTACTTAACTTGTCCGCGAATTTCTCCTCCGGGGTGTTTGTTCGTGTGCACGTTCGCGTAGATCTTGCCAGCACGCATTGCTCGAACTACTTCTGCCCATTCCCCCGCTGCGATACCTTGCGCTGAGACAGCGACGACATCGGCAACACCTATCGTGCCCGTGAAAGTGCCCGAAGTTGCCGTACACGCCGGTTTGCCCCCGCCCCCGCACAAGAAAGCGACAACGCCGCCATTAACAGATTCCTGGCCTATGTGAATGTGGGCAGCATTGGTGGTCGTGCCCTCTAGATTTTCGTAACTCAGCTCGTATTCGATAATTTGGTTAGCTTCGTCGATCTTGAGGCGCATTTCCCCCGTGCCCGTACTAGAGATGGCCGGAACCTCTTCAAAACCAAGCAGGTTGGCCTTGTGACTCTCATTTGACGCGTTCAGCGTTGGCGCGCAAACCAACGCGATGAGAAGAGTCAGCACTGTCGTGTGAGTAGCAATCTTTAATATTCTCATCTCATTCCTTTTCCTTTCGGCTAACGGTTTTTTGCTGCGGGTTCAAAACAAACGAAGCTGGGTTCCTGGCACTTGGACCACACACACATTGTGACGAGCACGGTGTGCCAAGTCTCTCCGCAACGCTCATTTGTCTGCCAGGTAGACTCGGCTCGCCAGGCTGGGTACGCCTGACTGGTCGAGGACGAAAAGCAGGTAAATCCCAGGAACCGCTTGCGCAGGTAATTTCGGCGCCCTTATTCGAATTTCGCCTTTGTGAGACGCCCCCTTCTGGTGAAATGAAAGCTTCACATAACGGTCCCCTGTTGTCAGACTATGCGTGTTGTGATCGCTTCTGAGCATCACCACCGACGAAATCTGATCCGGATTGCCTGCCACAGTTATGTCGAAATGGCCATCATAAGAGATGTCCTCTGGTGCTTTCGCAATGACCGGCCTCACCGCTCGACTGCCGTCCTGCCTAAACAGGTAAGGTGGGAAGAATAGTTGGCCCACGGGGACGCCCTGATCAGGATCGCCCGCCGGAAGTAAACCGGCATACGAAGACACCAACGGAAACGACGGATCGTCAGGTCGAACCAGCGCTTCACGGTTCTCTCCTGCGAAGAACACTGATCCGTCCGGGACCAAAGTGGCGGTTCCATGGAGGCCCCGCGAAACTGTTGTTCGTGCAAGTTTCGTAATCGAACCAGTTGCGGGATCGAACATCTGGAAGTGAAGACCTTCCTTTTCCTCGTACGTGCATGGTCTTCCGTCGACGGTGCACTTCGGCGAGCGGTTCACTCCCTGACCGATGAGCACTTTTCCGTCCGGTAGCAGCACAGCCTTGGTCGTGGCGAGCGGCTGCAGGATGCTGCCCACTATCTCCCAGCGCGGATTTGGGTTGGTGAAGTCGATTACCTCGACTGTCCCAGTCTGATCGCCGCTGGCATTCTGCCCTGAAATCATGAACCACTTGTGCGACACCGTGTGTCCATCGCCGTCAATCTCGATCTGGCTCGCGGTTGGGCAGCAGTAAGGCCTGACCTCCGAGGCGGTGGCGACAAGCGTCCAGTGGTTCTTCGCAGGGATGTTCCGGTTGGGATCCCTAAGGGCTCCTGGCACATCCAGGCAAAAGGTTGTGCCCTTCGTAAATGGCGGAGTGCCTCCACCGATTCCGAACTTAGCTCCGCCGGGGATCGCCTCAGCTCCGTAATCCTTTTCGCCGTCGAACGTGCAGACCACCCAATCATCTTTTCTCGGCCCGGTCTGGACAACTTCGAGCTGAGGATAGAGCGGGAAAGCCATCCGGGCGTTCTCAAGGGCGATGTTTCGATCCGTCTCTGGGTCATACACTTCCGCGACAACCTGATTCACCCGGCTAGCCGTAAACGCGGTATCGGACTGTGAGATGTTTTGCATCCCCTTCGAAACCCGGTTCGGATCGGGCGGTACCGAGTTGTCCTGGTCGAAGCCACCCACGACCAGCACCATGCCATTCGGCAGGGCAATCGCAGACGGATACCAGCGGCCATACTTCTGGTCGGACGGTTCCGATGGCTGCGTGCTTTGCTGATTTCGCGGATCGCAGTTGGGATAGAACTGGGCATTTGGATTTTGCGCAAATAATTGCAGGCCAAACGGGTCTGCAGCCCAATTCGATCTGGTGCACGGCTGTCGGCGCTGTACCCACGTCTCCGTCTCGGGGTCGAAGATGTTGACCTTGTATAAGCCGTTGTCGCTCTGCATGTCATGCCCGCCGAAAACGTAGACGCGTCCGTCAGCCAACGTCACTCGAGCATTGCAATATGTGTTGTAGAACATGCCCTTCGAGTAGCCGTTTTCCGCGAACGCCGACCGATTCAGGGCGAAGTCGGCCGCATCCAGCAATGCGGTGTGAAACTTGCCACTGTTTTTGAAGGCATCGGGATTGGCGATATCGAACAAGAGTTGTCTTTCCATAGTCCGATTGGCAATGATTCTGGTGGGTACGCTCTGGCTCAGGCCCTGCCTCATGAGATAGCCGCCATAGGTTAGCCTCTGGAACGAGTCGTCCGCAGAGCGGTTCGTTCCAAGGCCCAGGAATGGATCAAAGCCGTGGAGGACGTCACGCAGCGAACTGTTGAATTGGTTTCCGGCGGTAGTGAACGCGCCCCGTTGTATCGCCAGGTCAATCAGGGCAGGATCCGCCATGTCATTCGGTGTGTACTCCGGGAACCTGGCGTGAAAGAGTATTTTGGGCGTAGCCGAACTCCTCTTCCAAACCAGACCCATATGAACCGCTTCTGTGCTCTGCATCGGAATCAGCGGCGAGACCTCGCCACAAGTTGCGTGAGGGCAGCTGGCGTTGGGATCCGGAAAGCTTCCCTGGGCAGTTACGTGCGTATCTATCCGAGTGAGGCTAAGGGCCCAAAGGCAAGCAAGCAAGGCGCCAACTATAAGGTAAATTCGTTTGCCACGAAGTACGCGACGTGCGAGTGGCAACCTGGTCTCTCTGTTCCCGAGCGCAATAAAGCGAAGTAAGTTACTGCTCATGATATCAATCCTCACAGTTCTGGTTGCGTTTTGACTTTTGGGGGATTGCGATCATCTCTTTTCAGTCGATCAAGAGCGTGGCATTCTCGGAATTAGATTCAAATTCGGAAAATGACACGCTGAACTTTCAACACTAGCGTTATATGTTTATGTTTCCGCTTAAAGGTGTTTGGTAAACGAGGCAGCGTGCGGCGGTAGACTTTAACTTTGAATATAATTGAGCGTTGGTCCTCCCCAGCGGGGCGCCTTTGCGAGAAGAGTTTGTAGGAGACTAAGGGGAGAGGCGCTGAGGTGCAGCGTGATTCGTCTTGCATATACTGACGACTTACTAAACAAAGCTTTTCAGCTCGCCTGTTTCATACTGGGTGACAGGAATGCTGCGCTTCGCGTAGTCGCGGGCGCACTGGCGAAGTTAGAAGTTGCTGCCGCTGCGCAAGACAAGCGCCTCTATTACAGGCCGACTGGTCGACCCTGGTCGGGTCGATCACAGTGGGATCGTTTCCGAAACAACATCTCATTCAACGAACCGCACCTCCTGCAGCGGCTCATCTATATTGAATCGGAACCTTATGAGAAAGCGCAGGAACAAGCGAAAGGTTCAGCGGCTGTGGGCGAAGAAGACCTGGTGATTCATTTCATCAAGCACCTCACCAAGAAAACCGTCAAGCGCAACTCGTTTTACGTCACGCTCGGACTGAGCCGTCTGCTTTACAGCTATACCACCGCCGAGACCATGGACATTTTTAACGCTGTCATTCAAGACCCTGAACGTGTGAAGGACGATTATTACTATCGCTCGCGAAAGGGAGTTCTCATGCAAGAATTAAAACAGCGCTTCGGCGATCTCATCAACATTGGTCATGGGCCTCGTGGCGAAGAGAGATTCGAGGCGGATGAAAATCAGGGCCGGTTCGTTAAACTTGTGCGCGAGTGTCTAAGCTTCTTTACACCCTGGCACACACCCTGCCTCGTTCCAGCCGGAATCGATCCAATCACAGACGGCATTCCTTCCTTCTCATATCAAGGCCACAACGAGGAGGATAAGATTGAAATGAATCGCATCCACGCCGTGCTTCACCCGGATTGCTTCAAAAAGTTGACGGCCGCTCTGCGTTTCGATGCTCCCGACACCCGTTTGGAGATTCCGCGCTTCTTCTATGCAAACGATATAAACAGCAATGGCTCGAATAATAACCGCCGCAATCCGCCAAAGTTGGATGAACAGGAGTTACAGCCAATCGCAAGCGCGCTTGACAGTAATGCCGCGCGCCGCAAGGCGGCGCACACAGGCCTGTTGCGCATAATGGTTGATGGAGTGGAGCATAGTCATATTGATCTTAACAAAACCCGCGCCACTCGTTTCGGTCTGGATAAGGATGCAGAGCTAATCGAGGTTCGCTCGCGCGACAACGCTGGTGAAGAATTGTTACTGGCTTCACATCTTCTCACTGTCGCGGAGTCTGAGAATCGAGTTCAACCAGCCGATACTTCAATTATCCTTGAAGGCGGTCAGAAGATCTCAATTCATACTTCGCCGGAGTTGAGTGACACGGGCACTTTTGTTGAAATCACCTACCGCGAGACTGATCCGTTTCGTGCCGCTTCGCTCTTGTTTCGTCAACTGGCGCAATCATTAAGCGGCGGCGCGTCTCGAAGTCTTTGGAAAGATCGCCGAGTTTTCGTGGCTGCACTCGTCGTCGTATTCATCATCTCCTTTGCAGTCGTAATGAAGTACGTTCGAAGGGAAAGCAGCCGTGCAACGGAGCCGAACCAGATAGCTGCCACTCAGCAGAAGAGCCAAGCAGATAAATCTCCCGCCACAAACGCAGCAAGGGATAAGGGCACCACTTCGATCGCAGGAGAGACAAACCTGCCGAAATCATCAAACCCGCCACAACAAGTCGCCCAGGCGCGCCAACAACGTCGGAACATTGGTCCCTCTCCGAAAATTGAAGGCACTGCTCGCAATTCCGAGGAACGAAAGCCTGATATTGCTCCTCTGCCTGGGACAGTGACGGAAACTGAAACGCGGAGTGTTGCAGCACGCCCAGCCGGGGTGCCGCTCTCTGCAGTGAAAAGAGTTTACGTTGAGGCAGTCGGAGACGAAACATTAAGCCGAAGCGTGCGACAGACGCTCGCCGAGCGATTGCGCGCGAGTAACCAGATCATCCTGGCTCGTAATCGAGGTGAGGCCGATGCTTTGTTGAAGGTAACTGTGGTGAAAAGCTCAAGCGGTGAACTGGAGAAAACCAGTGCATTTGTTGAACTCATAAACGTTCGGGGCAACATGATCTGGCAGAACTCCAGCGGCAAATATGAGGGCTCTCCGGCTGATGTGAGCGCTAGTATCGCCACGGATTTACTCGCGGCCATCCAAAACTCAAAACGCCGGAAATGAAGCGATAGCGCTTCAGTCAGGGACATTGGCGCGATGTGTATTCTTTTTTTGAATATTGATGGTCTAGTTCGTAGTTCTCAGCGTGGCTCACCCTGAAGCACAAACGCAGCCCAGTAATATGGCGCCTGCCAGCGCTTGTCACTCAAGACTTTGAGCTGCGCTGTTCTGAGGGCAGCGGCCGGTGCCATGTGTTGCATAAGTATCGCTTTATAGAGATGGGTCATTAGTTCGGCCGAAGCTTCATCGTCAATATCCCAGAGGCTAACCAGCACGCGTGCGGATCCGGCGTACATAAAGCCGCGCGTGAGTCCCACGAGTCCTTCGCCCTTGATTTCTTTGCCAAGTCCTGTGCGGCAACCGCTGAGAACCACCATCTCAGCCGGGAGGCGCAGGTTATAGACTTCATGAGCCCAGAGAAAACCATCCTGCTCCGCTCCTTGACGATTCACGAGCGAGAGTACGATGCCGGAAAGCTCGGGGTGTACCGCATCCAGAAAACCGTGTGTGGCGAAGTGCACGTAGCGATATTGGCCCAACGCTGGGTTAGTTGCAGTGGCCCGACTGGCATCGAAGTCAAGCGCCTTAAAGCGATTGGCTTCAGGCACCAGCGCCAGAATTTGATCAGCCTCGCGTCGAGTGAAGGGGAGCCGATGAATCTGCGCCAACTCTTCTGAATCCGCTTGCGGCATTGATCTGAAAGAATCGGCGCTTGCCAGGTCTTGCGTCCTTCTCACCCCAATTGATTTTTTTGGTCTCGCATTGCTTCTTTGTCGAGCCTTAATTCCCCTGACTCGCTCATCGTCTCTCTCAAACACCGGATCGGCCACTACGGCCAGCGTTTTCGCTGCGGGGGCGCGACCCATCACCTCGCGTCGCAGTACGGAGAGCGCAGAAGCAGAAGGAAGGCTAACGATCTCGTGCTCGACGATCAGAGGGGGATGGGAGATGGGGGTCAGGGGCCGGTTGTCATTGTCGGTTCCCGACCCCTGACCCCTAACCCCTGACCCCACCGCCAGAGGCGCGGGCAATGCTGCAAAGGGCAGATAATTGAGCGCACCATCGCTCACGATGAGCAGGCGTTTCTTCTGCAACAGCGAGGCGACCGGTCTGAGCAGCACTTGGCTGAGGGCCGCCGATGCTGAAGCATAGTCGGTGTCGGCTTTGGCAACGCGTGTGCGTTGTTCGTCTGGCTTCTCAAACTTCATATGCTTGTCGCGCGCCGTTAGTAGTTCATAGACACCCCGAGTCGCCCGCTCTACTTCCGCGCGCGGCGGTAATTCAAAACTCTCGACGGAGCTTGGCGTCACGGCCCAGAGATAACTCTTCTCATCGCCAAGAGCGTATTCGAGTAGCACCGTGTTCGAATCGAGCACTTGCTGTTGAATTTCCTGGAGACTCAAAGGGACAGGCTGCATCAACGCTGCATAGCGAGGACTGCTGGTGCGGATCTCTGCTTCGACTTCCTGATACTGAATTAGCAGAGTTTCGGTTTCTTGCTTCAAAGCTGCTGCGTGTTCATCGAGGTGATTACTGGTGAACGATCGAGCCTGCTGTTCAGCGGTCGCATCAAGTTTGTGACGCAATACGCCTTCACGCTCCAAAAGCTCCGGCGCAATACCCTGGCGGATGTTAGCGCGGGCTTCCGCGAGACTGTCGAGCAAAGTTCGGGCGCGAGCACGCTCGGCCGCTTGCAACGCTAGCGCGTCATAGCCTGCGGCCGGATTAAGACGATGAAGGCGCATCAGAACGTCAATGTATGATTCAAAGAACTGGTGCACGGAAGCGAAATAAGAGCCGCGTAGTTCCTGGCCTGCGATTCTTGTGCGCAAACGTTCGAGGATAACGAGTGCGTCTTCGAGGCTTGCGCGAGCTTCTGCGAGTTCACCGCGATCACTCTTGACCATTGCAATGCGGCGCAAGACGGACGCTTCTGTACTCCTATCTTCGACTGCGCGGCTAAGCTGAAGAGCATCTTTGTAAAGGTCGAGCGCCTTTTGCGCCTCAGCGAGCAGAGCATAAACGGAGCCGATGTCACTCAAGCTGATGGCTTCACCTGAGCGGTCGCTCACGGCGCGCCGGAGCTCAAGAGCCTGATTGAAGAAGACCAGCGCTTTCTTATTATCACCGATCGCCTTTTGCACCAGTCCGATATTATTGAGTGTGACGGCTTCCATACGCCGATCACCGACGACGCGCAATACGGGAAGCGCACGATTGTAATAGTCCAGTGCTTTCTGCTTGTCATTCAGTGCGTCGTAAACATAGCCGATGTTGTTCAGCGTGATGGCTTCAACGCGGCGGTCACCGATTTCTTGTAAGATGGGAAGCGCGCGGTCGAAATAAGCGAGCGCCTTGTGCTGCTCTCCTATTGAATCATAGAGATAGCCAAGATTGTTGAGTGCCACCGCTTCACCTGCGCGATCATGCGCCGCGCGAAGCAGCGGCAGGGCTTGCTGGTAAAACTTCAGCGCCTTCTGCTTCTCACCGATCGAGTCGTGAACTAGTCCAATGTTGACAAGTGTAATAGCGTGGACGCGGCGGTCACCAAGCTGTTCCAGGATCGGAAGGGCGCTGTTGTAATAGTTTAGCGCCTTTTGCTTTTCTCCCAGTGAGTCGTAGATCAAGCCAATATTATTCAGTGTCGCTGCTTCGCTCGAACGATCACCGACCGAGCGTATGAGCGCAAGCGTTTGGGTGTAGTAGTCAAGTGCGGTCTCCTTCTGGCCCAGGAGATCATAAATCTTGCCGATGAAGCTGAGGGCGATGGCTTCCCGCCGTTTGTCTCCTACGGTATGCCAGAGCTTGGCAGCTTCTGAAAATCTCTCGATGGCCTGGTGTTTCGAGACCGCTGTGCCGTCCTCAAAAAGTTGCCGGCCTTCAGCGAAGATTTGCTGGGCGGCTGTGATTCGACTGTCTTGTTGAGATGGTCCCGCAATCCGAGAGAAAGGACGAACGATACTGATCGACGATGAACCGAAAAGGAGAATTGCAGATGAAACAACCGCGCAACAGCGCGTATTTCGAAGGCGGGAACCAGGAAGTCTTTCGCTGCATCCGGACATAAATCGACTCCTAACGGTTCGCGACTTTCATTAGGCTATCTCGCGGTTAGAGAGATTCGACGCCTCAGTCATTGGACCTGTAGCGCATAAACTCATGATCTTCAGGCCAACTTACATAATCTTTGTTGTTTCCTTTGTCTTGTCAACTGCGCCGATGGCTACATTGCGCTGATTTGTGCCTTGTCAGTTCTTGTGCAAGGACGGTTGGGTGTCGTAAAATTCCTGGAAACCCCATAGCCAGCACATCACCAGAGGGCGGCGATCGTGAGACCTGCATCTCGCAACACTTCACTCGAAACGGCTTTGGTGTCTCTCTGCCTACTCCTCTCAATCATTCATGTCAGTCAAGCACAGAATCGAGAATTGTTCAGGAACGCCTCATTTGTCGCAGACCCCGCGCTGGCACGAAGTACGCTACTGGGAACGGTTGTGGACGAGAATGACGCAGTTGTCTCGGATGCAAGAGTATCAGTAAAGGATATCAGCAAAACAATAAGGAAAGAGACGAAGACCAGCCACGTGGGCGTCTTCATTATTAGCGAGCTTCCTCCCGGCAATTATACAGTTGCCGTGCAACAGCAGGGATTCGCCACAGCCGAAATTAAAGGTCTCGCACTCAAGGTTAACGATCAACTCGCGCTCAAGATTCAACTTAAGGTGGGACAGATTGGAGAAACCGTAACAGTCGATCCTGATAGTTCCATTGTGCAGCGGTCTGCGGTGGTTGGTACGACCCTTAATCGTCAGATGATTGAGAATCTACCGCTCAATGGGCGTAGTCTTCAGCCTGTGATAATGCTCACGCCTGGAGTTACGGTTACCAAGCCAACCTTCGCCGAACAAGGACAGTTCAGCGTCAACGGTCAACGCGCCAGCGCGAACTACTTCATGGTAGATGGAGTCAGCGCTAACATCGGGGTCGCCGCCGGAGCCGATGGACTAGGCCAATCCGGGTCGGGCTCGCTGCCGGGCCTGACCGCCCTTGGCACTACGCATAGCCTATTCTCGATTGACGCGTTGCAAGAGTTCAAAATCCTGACCAGCACTTTTGCGCCCGAATTTGGTCGCACACCTGGCGCGCAAGTGCTAGTGCAAACCCGCCCGGGCGGCAATCAGTTTCGCGGCAGTCTGTTTGAATATTTTCGTAGTGGTGCGTTGAGTGCCAATGATTGGTTTGCGAACCGCGACGATCTGCGCAAACCTCAGCTTAGTCACCACGACTTCGGTGGCGTTTTCGGTGGACCAATCATCAAGGGCAAGACATTTTTCTTCGTCTCTTATGAAGGGCTGCGTCTGCGCTTGCCCCAGGTGGCGACAGTTGATGTGCCGTCAATGTTTGCGCGCGATGCTGCCCCGGAAAGTATACGGCCGTTCTTAAATGCTTTCCCTGTGCCAAATGGTGAGGCAACAGCGAACGGTTTCGCACGCTTCACATCCAGCTACGCGGATGAAGCCGTCTTGCATGCCGCAAGCTTTCGCATGGACCAGAAGCTCGGCGAGAATCTCTCGCTGTTTGGTCGTTACAGCTTCGAGGTTTCGGAAACGGAGACGCGAGGTGGAGCGAATACCAACCTGAACACGACGCTCCAGATGGCCTTCAGCACTGAAACCTTGACCGTTGGCGCAACTCAGGTAATCACTCCGAAGGTCAGTAACGATTTTCGCTTTAACTACAGCACAACCAAAGGCGGAAAATATTTTCAGCAGGACGATTTTGGCGGGGCTGAATCCTTTGATGACTCCCTGGTCTTTCCACTTCTTGCGTCGGCTCAGAACTCGCTTTACAGGTTTAGTCTCGGCGGCAATGTCTCGTTCTCGGTTGGCAAAGATGCAACCAACTTTCAGCATCAACTGAATCTGGTTGATAGCGTGGCGATCCTCTCCGGCTCGCATCAGGTGAAACTCGGTGTTGATTATCGCCGCCTGATCCCAGTTTACGGCCAATGGAAATATAAACAGTTCGCTTCGTTGAATGGCATTAGCGACGCGCTTAGGGGAAGCGCTTCGTCAGTTGCGATACAAACGCAGGACAAGGTTGGTCTGGTCTTCACAAACTTTTCTACCTATGCACAGGACACTTGGAACCTCTCGCGTCGTCTGACGCTTACGTACGGCTTGCGGTGGGAGTTTAACCCGCCGCCCAAGGGCAGAGACGGCCAGGCCCTCTATACAGTACAAGGACTGGATGATCCACGAGCGCTTACGCTTGCGCCGGCGGGCACGCCTTTCTACAGGGCGACTTACAATAATTTCGCGCCACGTTTCGGAGCTGCTTATCAACTGTCTGAGCGTCACGGCCGGGAGAGCTTGCTGCGCGGAGGCTTTGGCATCTTCTACGATCTGGGCAGTGGTTCGCTCGCAAATGCCGCTGTCTCCTTCCCCTACTGGCGAAGGCAAGTCTTATCCAATGTCAGTTATCCGTTGCATCCATCTTTGACAGAGCCGCCCCCTCCGAGCCTTGTTCCTCCGGTCAGTCGAATTCAAGCGTCAGATCCGCGCCTCAGGCTGCCTTTGACAATGCAGTGGAATGTTGGCTTTGAGCAGTCGCTCGGCTCCAAGCGCAGTTTGTCGGTTTCATACGTCGCCGCAGTGGGCCGCCGCCTGCTTCGCCAGGAGCTGCTAATCAACCCAAATTCAGATTTCGGGCAAGTATTCATTACAACAAATAAGGCGGCTTCGAGTTATCACGCGCTTCAGCTTCAGTTCCAGCGCCGGCTCTCGCGTAACCTGCAATCGCATCTCGCCTATACTTGGTCGCACTCAATTGACAACGCGTCAAATGATTCTTTTGCCAATCCG
>DASWDX010000090.1:0-7532 GCA_036395055.1 Pyrinomonadaceae bacterium
CGCCGCTTTGCGACTCAGATCGAGCGAGTCGCCTGCGAAGTCGGGAATTGAGTGATAGAGCGCCGGCTCCATATAGTTGTGTCCCAGAATCACCGCGTTCTTTTGCTGCTTCAGGCGATTTATCTTTGCCGCCAGCTCGGCTTTTAAGCGCAACTCAAAATCCGGCACCGTATCGGCCAGAATCTCCCTCATCTTCTCGTACATTCCGCTTGTTGTCGTTTCAGTAATCATCTTTTGTTTGCTACTAACGCGTTTCCTTAGACGATTTTTTCAGCTGCCGGGTTTTCTACGCTATCCATTTAAAACTCACATCGAAGACTCGCGGCGAGTGTGTGAGCGCGCCAACAGAGATGTAGTCGACACCAGTCTCGGCGATTGCTCGGACATTCTCCAGCGTGACGTTTCCGGAGGCTTCCAGCTTTGCCCGGCCGGCATTTAGTTTCACCGCTTCGCGCATCATCTCGACTGGCATGTTGTCGATAAGGATTCGCTCGACACCGAGATCAAGGGCCTGCCGAACATCCGCTGGCGTGCGTGCTTCAACTTCCATCTCCAGTTTAGTCCCGGAGTCGCGCACCCGACAAACAGCCTCTGCCAGCGAACCGGCATAATCTATGTGGTTGTCCTTGATCAGAATCATGTCAAATAAACCACGTCTGTGATTCTGGCCACCACCGCGCTGAACCGCCAGCTTGTCGATCGCTCGCAGCCCCGGAGCAGTTTTTCGCGTGTCCAGAATAATCGCATTTGTACCTGAAACTACATTGACGAACTTGCGCGTCAATGTAGCAATGCCAGACATGCGGCCGAGGAAATTGAGCGCTGTGCGCTCTCCAGATAGTAAGGCGCGGGCTGGACCCGAAACATCGGCAATTATTGCGGACCTGTCAACTTCCGAGCCCTCAATCATATTGAATCTAAAGTTGATCTGGCCGCTTAGCAAAAGCAGCACGGCCTCGGCGATATCAAGTCCCGCCACAATGCCTGCTTGTTTTGCGATGATCTGACCGCGAAGTGCGGCGTCTGCCGGCACGATGCTGTTTGTGGTGACGTCACCCGTGCCGATGTCTTCTTCGAGGGCCCGCTTCAGGCAGGCGAGAATCTCGGGTTGTAATTTGTTCATTAAGTTTCTCGAGTGCAGTCTGAATCATAACCGCACTCTGTCGTCTGGTTGCAATGGCCTGCTAATTCAACGTTACAGGATGATCAAAATGCGTACAAACTCACTGACCTTAGCGGGTGGAACATGCGAGTAACGCGGAGAGTTGAGGCACATTACGCGCAATCGCTTCAGATTTTCTTGAGACATGGCTTTGGACCCCTGGCCAATCCGGTGCTGCGAAAGACCATGCCACGAGTGGTAACGCTTGAGCAGGCTTGCCGGCGAGAGGGAATAAATCTCACGGAATTGCTCATCGAGGCGAAGCGTCGAAATCTCCGAAAGGCAAATGAACTCAGAACTCCTCTCAATCACCCCGCTGGCCCTTCGCGGCAGTGATGCGAAGGTTGCGAATCTCGTAGCCACACCACTTTATTTTCGCTGATCAACGACAATTCGCGGAAAGACGTGATGACGAACAATTGCGCGCAGGAGAAAGCGCACGGAGTAATCACGTTGAGCCACGTTCCTTTCAAGTATCTCATCCGATAAGTTAGAAATGACTTTCAATAACTTTTGGTGTTCGCTTTCCAAATAATCCAAACTCTGAGTCCACGCCTGCGCAAGATCGGCAGTCAGTGGACAGTCACGCATGAACATCATTCGATCCCCGCCAGCTGAACCTTAAGTAAGACAACGATGAGACCTGACTGCGGACAAATAGTCGACTTGAAATCAGTGAGGGGACTATGACTGCGAATTCCAGTTGGTTTGATCTGGCAGGGTTTATCGGCGGGCTGAGTGCCTGCTTTCTACGCGACACATCTTCCAACATCGCTGACATCAGCGCTCAGGCAATTGAGAATCTCACGTTGCAATCCCGTCTCCTTTCAAATCACTAGATGTCACCGCGGAATGGGCAGACCCCTGCGCCATTAGCGAACAATGCTGTCTTTCCAGCCTGGTCATATTTAATCTGGAATGACTTGAAGATATCTGTTGAGAGCATCTTATCCCTTCACACCGATCATAGGAACAAGCTTGCAAGCTTTTTCAAAAGCTGCGCTCGCTCAACCATATTGGCGACGAAAGAAAACCTGCATATCGACAACACCCCGGGCCACCCAGGTTCCGCTGCTTTTGGGAAACATGCAAGGCGGTGTGGGTTGACCTCTTATCTCGACGACGGTGGGCTTGATCTCTTTTTTACGCAATATTGTGGGTAATTTGGCGCAGCGAACGCTCGTGATGTTACATCCTCCATTGTCGGTCGACGAGAAAGGCACCAATTATAAGAGAATGCAAATTGGCGCACAGATCATCCTCCGAGGAATACACATTGCACACATTGAAATCAAACTCGAGCAGCTCAAGATATTGGCTTGAGGCTACCTAAATCCTCGCACTGCACCAGTGTGGCCCTCGTCGAGGTTAGACCATAAGAAAGCTGAGATGACCGCGTCTCGCGCTCAGACGTTGGACGAGAGAAGGAGAAACATATGATTACCCGACGAAGATTCATTGAGCTCAGCGCGACGGCATCCACTGGAGTGTTTTTGTGGAGCCGGTTTGGGTCACCTGTCCTGGCCAACAAACCTGGCGGTACGTTGAACCTCAAGAAAATCTCGAAATATCAGATGCCGCTAATCGTTCCGCCAGCTATGCCCCGAACGAGCGAGTTGAATGTTGGCGGTCCAGTCGACTATTACGAGATCGCGGTTCGCCAGTTCCAACAACAAATCCTACCGCCACCTTTGCCGCAGACAACCGTGTGGAGTTACGGTTCGGTCAACCACCCTGGTACATTCAATTATCCAGCTTTCACGATCGAAGCTGACTGGAGCAGGCCTGCGCGGGTCAGATGGATCAATGACCTGAAAGATCCGGTTACGGGCAATTTCCTCCCACACCTCCTGCCGGTGGATCCGACCCTTCATTGGGCCAACCCGCCGGGAGGCGCCGCTGGCCGGGACATGCGGCCTACCTTCGCCACCACGCCGGATGTCTATACAGGTCCAGTGCCGATCGTAACGCACCTCCACGGGGGACACAGCACTCAGGAGAGCGACGGCTTTGCCGAAGCGTGGTATTTGCCCGCGGCAAACAATATTCCCGCAGGCTTTGCCGTTGAAGGCACCAGATATGATTCGTTCAGAACCCAATTCCTCAATCAGTGGGGCGTCCCCTGGCAGACCGGCACCTCCGTATTCCAGTATGCCAACGACCAACGAGCGGGCACACTTTGGTATCACGATCATACGTTAGGCATGACTCGGTTGAACGTTTATGCCGGGCCGGCGGGTTTTTACCTGCTGCGCGGTGGTCCGGACGATGCAGTCAATGGTACGCTGCCCGGGCCCGCTCCGGCATTGGGCGATGCGCCGGGTCTGAAGTATTACGAGATTCCTATCGCGATCCAGGATCGATCCTTCAATAAGGACGGCTCGCTCTTTTATCCCGATAGTCGCAGGTTTTTTGATCGGTTCAAAGGACCATACATTCCAGACAGCGATATCTCGCCAATTTGGAACCCTGAGTTCTTCGGCAAGGTGATGGTCGTTAACGGCCGCACTTGGCCATTTCTGGAAGTCGAGCCGCGTCGTTATCGCTTCCGCTTCCTGAATGGGTGCAACTCGCGCTTCCTGATCCTAAAGTTTAGCGATCCAAATCTGAGCTTCTGGCAGATCGGCACGGATGGCGGCTTCCTGCCCGCCCCGGTCGAACTTGCCCAACTCCTAATGGCGCCGGCAGAACGGGCGGACGTCATCGTAGACTTTTCAGGTTTCGCTCCCGGAACGGAAATCATCTTGCAGAACATCGGTCCTGACGAGCCGTTCGGTGGGGGCCTGCCGGATATAGATTTCTTAAGTGCTGACCAGGAGACGACTGGCCAGGTGATGCAGTTCAGGGTAGTCTCGCTGACCACCGCCGACGCCAGCACGCCACCCAATCTCCTGGGGCTACCTTCGCTTGTGGCGCTCGGCGATGCCACAAACACGCGACAGGTGTCGCTCAACGAAGAGGGTTCAGCACTGTTATCCGATGTTGGGCCGCGAGCGGCTTTGTTGGGTACGCTGGACAATGAAGGCGAGCCGGTGCATCAAACGTGGGACAGTCCTATCACGGAGAACCCGGCTCTGGGCGCAACGGAAGTATGGGAAATTTACAATTTCACTGAGGATGCCCACCCGATTCATATCCACGAAGTGCAGTTTCAAGTTGTGAATCGCCAGCCGTTCGAAGGATTTGCGAGATCACCGGAAAGTTGGGAGAGCGGTTTAAAGGACACGGTCGTCGCTTATCCGGGGGAAATCACCAGGATCAAGGCCTTGTTCGATCTTGCGGGGCTGTATGTCTGGCACTGTCATATCCTCGAGCATGAGGACAACGAGATGATGCGGCCTTACTTCATTGGCCCAATGACGTAAACCCTCTGCGAAGGCAGGAAGGTCAAAGCCAGTGCTCACTTCCGCCGGCGGTCCTGGTGCGACCTATTTGCTGAAGCTACAGGGACAACCTGATTTATTGCATACTGCTCGAAGCCGATTGCTGCGTTAATATCTACGTCGGACCGGAAATTCTATTCTGCATGAGATAACTCAGGAGCTGGGTGATTTTGCAGCGCCGATTAGCTGGATTTAACTGAGCAGCACTTAGTGAATATCCGTGGAAGCACCGATACGACCAGAGACGTTCTGCGAACGACTCATTGCAGCGGCCGCCATTCGCCCTGACAAAGTAGCGATGATGGTGCTCGAGCCCGAGGGGAAAGCCACCATCACCTTCGGTTCCATGCTCGCACAGGTGCGCAGTGTTGCTTACCGCCTCAGCCAGGAGAAAATTGCTTTCGGCGATCGGGTGGCGCTCATCGGCGAGAATCACCCCAATTGGGCCATTGCTTACCTCGGCATTATTTATCGAGGTGCGGTAGTCGCACCAATGGATCCGAGCGCGACTACGCAAGCACTCGCTGCCTTTCTTAAAGGATCGGAAGCGAAGCTTGCATTTGTCTCACCCGATTCAGTAGATAAATTTCACGCCGCCTGCGAGCAGATGGGCAGCAACATCCGTGCGATCGCCCTCCGTCCATTTGCACGCCCAAATGGCCTTGCTGCTTTTGAAGAGTGGGCCCAGACACCGACACCGAAGGAATTCATTGACGCTCCGCCACCTGCCAAGCCGGAAGATCTGGCGGTTCTGATATACACCTCGGGTACAACCGGAACACCAAAGGCTGTGCCGCTCAGTCACGGAAATATCTACGCGGAGAGCACCAAGGTCCAGGAAGTAATGCGTATCAGCGACCGGGAGGTGATCCTCAGTCTGCTGCCGCTGTTTCACGCCTACTCGCAGATCGTAAATCTATGGCTTTCCACAATCATAGGCGCGCGTGTTGTTTACCTCGCCGAGTTGACCAGCGCAGGGATTGAACGAGGCTTAAAGGAAGGCGGAGCGACGGCGTTAGTCGGAGTGCCGCGCCTCTGGTACCTGTTTCACAAAAAGATATTTGATGCAGTGCACGCCCGACCGGCGCCAGTCAGAATTCTGTTTCGCCTGATGCTTGTTCTCAACGGTCTGTTACGAGATTGGCTTGGTTTAAATGCAGGTCGGTTATTCTTCAAGCCGATTCACCGATCCTTTGGTGGGAAACTAAGGCTTGCAATTTCCGGTGGGGCCAGCTTTGACGAAAACGTAGCCAGGGATTTTCATCGCTTAGGTTTTACGATCTTGCAAGGCTATGGACTGACAGAGACCAGCGGCGCAGCTACGGTTACACGCTTTGAGGACAACAAGATCGGTTCGGTAGGCACACCGCTGAATGGTGTCGAGGTAAGGATCGACGAACCTAGTGAAGAAGGAATCGGCGAAGTGTTGATTCGTGGACCAGTGGTGATGTCGGGCTACTATCGCGATCCTAAAGCTAACCGCGAAGTATTCACCAGCGACGGTTGGTTTCGTTCTGGTGACCTGGGACGGTTTGATCGACAGGGACATCTCTACATCGTCGGGCGAAAGAAGGACGTGATCAAATTGCCGTCCGGAAAGAACGTCTTCCCGGAAGATGTGGAAGCACATTACGAACATTCGCCATTTGTGAGCGAAGTCTGCCTGCTCGGCGTAAAGGACGAATCAAGTCCGTTTAAGGGGGCAGAAAAACTCTGTGGTGTCGTTGTGCCGAATTTCGAATACCTCAAGGCTCAGCAAATCGGAAATGCACGCGAGTGGGTTGTTTGGGAGTTGGAGAATCTCGGCCGTGAACTGCCCGAATACCAGCGCGTGCATGATTTTGTCCTGCGTGCTGAACCCTTACCGCGCACGACTACACGCAAAATTCGGCGGTTCGAGTTGCGAACCCAACTAGAAGCGCTAAGGGAACGAGAAGGCAACGGACGAGAGTCGAAGGCCATAACCAGTAGTGAGGCAGATCGAGAATTAATGGATTCCCCAGCAGGTCGCGCTGTGGCAGCGTCTGTAAAACAGCACGTGCGCGATATCGAGTTAATTCATCCGCAGATGAACTTTGAAATTGACCTGGGTTTTGACTCGCTTGCGCGCGCGGAATGCTTTGCCAGTGTCGAACAGAGCCTGGGCATCGAACTCACGCCGGAAGAAGTGTCCATCGCTCAGACAGTCGGCGAGTTGGTTAAGTTAGCCAACACAAAGATCGGCGGTGGGTCACGACCATCAGGCCGGGCCAGCCTGGAATTCGAGTGGCGCAATGTATTGGCGGGAACATCTGAGGAATTGCCGGAAGTGGCGCAACTTCTCAGGCCCAGACCGGGGTTCGCACTATTTGCATATATTGCGATGCGGCTCATCTATTATTTGGCGCGTCTTTTGTTTCGTATGGAAGTGAAGGGCGGAGAAGTTCTGAAGCAACTCAAGCCGCCGTATCTAATCTGCCCAAATCATCAAAGCTTCATAGATCCGTTCCTGGTATGCTCCACCTATTCCCGCCAGGTGCTCAAAAATATTTTTCATGTCGGTGCGAGCATGTACTTTGGAAACGCCGCCATGGCCCAACTCGCACGTCTGATTAACGTCGTACCCATCGACCCGGACTTACAACTGTTGCGCGCGATGCGCGCCGGCGCGGCGGGGCTTCGGGCTGGCAAAATTCTTAATATTTATCCCGAGGGCCAACGGTCGTTTGATGGTCAACTGCACGAGTTCAAAAACGGGGCGGCAATTCTGGGTACAGAATTGCACATACCGATCGTGCCCGTGGCGTTGGACGGCACTTTTCGCATTTGGCCGCGCAAGTCGTGGCGCTTCCGTTTGGCAAAGGTAAAGATAAGCTTCGGCGAACCGATCGACGCGCGAAAAATTGCGGCAGCTGAGGCGGATGAAGAAATCACTTACAAAGATGTAACGAGGGTGCTGAAAGAACAAATTCAGCAGATGCTCGATGAAATGCGGAGGAGCACTCTCT
>DASWDX010000091.1:0-6431 GCA_036395055.1 Pyrinomonadaceae bacterium
GGACTTTGGACTAGTTAAGATGTCCGGTCGTTTTAAACCTCCAATTCAAGCGAGACATTTCAATGATTGATTTCGAGTTGACTGAAGATCATAAGGCGCTGGTGCAAACCGTGCGCGCGTTTGCGACGAAGGAAGTTGCGCCCTACATTAAGGATTGGGATGAAAAACAGGAGGTTCATCCGGAAGTAATAAAAAAGATGGCCGAGTTGAATCTGCTGGGCGTTTGCATTCCGGAAGAATATGGCGGCGCCGGCTTCGATTATATTTCTCTCAGTCTGGTTTGCGAGGAGCTTGAAGCAGTCGACACTTTCCTGCGCGTCATCATGTCAGTTCATACCGGTTTGAATTCGCTCACACTACTCACCTGGGGCAGCGAAGAGCAGAAGCAGAAGTACCTCGTGCGGCAGGCTAAGGGCGAGAAACTTGCGACTTATGGTTTGACTGAGCCGGGCGCGGGATCGGATGTAGTGGGTTCACGGTCCACGGCGCGCCGCGAAGGCGACGAATATGTTCTCAACGGCGAGAAGATGTGGATTAGCCTCGCGGATATTGCCGACAACTTTTTGTTCTTTTGCTGGACTGATGAAGAGAAGCGCCGCAATCGCGACCATAGCGGGATGTCCTGTTTTATTGTCGAGCGCAGCATGAAGGGTTTCAGTTCCGGTACGATTCACGGCAAGCTCGGAATTCGTGCCGGCAACACTGGTTATTTTTCGCTGCAAGACACGCGCGTGCCCGTAGCTAACCGCGTGGGCGAAGAGGGCGAGGGTTTCAAGATTGCAATGTTCGCGCTCGAACAAGGAAGATTTACCGTGGCTGCGGGGGCGACGGGAGTAATCCGCGCGTCGCGTGACGCTTCAGTCGCGTATGCCCTGGAGCGCGAAACCTTCGGCACGAAGATCGCCAATCATCAGTTAGTCAAACAAAAGATTGCGGAGATGGAAGCCGATTATCAGATTTCGCGGCTTCTCTGCCTGCGTGCCGGGTATTTGAAGAATACCGGCCAGCCGAATGCGTGCGCGACCAGTCTGGCGAAGTGGCAGGCAACAACTCGCAGCGAGAAGGCAGCCTCGATGGCAATTGAGGTCCACGGCGCTAATGGTTATTCAAACGATTATCCGGTGGAGCGTTACTGGCGCAACTGCAAAGCCGCGATCATCTACGAGGGAACGCGCGACATTCACACGCTGATGCAGGCAGACTGGGCCCTGGGCTTGAAGAAAGAGAAGCCCGCGCGCAAAACGCTGCCGCCATGGAAGCCGGCCTAATGGGCGGGGAAAGGGGAAAAGGTTAAGAGGGTAACAGGGGAAGGGTTGTTGTTTCTCGTTGTTCCGTCTCTCTCGTCGGCGGTCGCCCTCCCCCGTTAACCTTCCTGTATCCCTCTTTCCCGTTTCCCCGTTCCCGGGCGTCTTGTCTTACTTCCGTGCTTCGAAAATGCGATTGAAGGGCGTCTCGGCAGCCCGACGAAACTGTTTGAATCCGCCAGCCAATACCACTTCGCGAATCGCAGACTCAGGCGCTACGGCACCGAGCGCGGGCCCACCAAGGGCGAGCGAGTTTGCGGTGCAGCAAAGCGTTGAAGCTCCTGCGAATGTTCGACCAATCGGATGAAAATTTTCCTCAACGGTGTTTCCCGCCATCGGTTCCACAATCATGGCACTCCCATCATCAGCCAGCACTTCGGCGGCGCGCTTACAGGCTCCGATCGGATCGCCCATATCATGCAGACAGTCGAAGAAGCAAACCAGATCATAGTTCTGATCGGAAATCTTCTGGGCCAATGAAACCTCAAAGTTAACGCGATCAGAAATACCCGCTGCTTTTGCAGCTTCCTGAGCGTGTTGGATCGATGCCTCATGATTATCGAAACCCCAGAAGCGCGAGTTTGGATAAGCGCGGGCCATGATAATCGTCGAGGCGCCGTGGCCGCAGCCAATGTCTGCTACTTTCGCGCCTGCTCTTAATTTCTCTTCAACGCCGGTCAAAGCCGGAATCCAGGAGGCAACCAGGTGTGCTGAATAACCAGGCCGGAAAAATTTTTCAGTACCGATGAACAGATCAGGATCGTGTTCGCCCCAAAGCATACCGCCGCCATTGCGGAAATAATCTTCAATGCGTGAGACGGCGCCGGTCATGGCTTTGATTACAAAAAAACCGCCGCCAACGTAGAAAGGACTATTCTCGTCCGTCAACGCAACAGCTTGCTCCGGAGACAGACTGAAGCGCTTGGCCTCCGGATCATATTGTGCGTAGCCGCCGGCCGCCTGATTGATTAGCCATTCGCGAACGTACCGTTCGTTGGTGTTTGTTAGTTTGGCCAACTCCGCCGGTGTCACACTTCCGGCAGCGGCCATAGCCTGGTAGAGTCCGAGTTTTTGACCGATATAGACCAACGCGGAACTCAACGACGCGCCGAAATCTCCCACTACCTTGCCCAAAAATTCGTTCATCTTGTCTTCATTAATTGGTGAAGGCTGCGTTGCAGCTGACATATTGGCCTCCTTCGACTTAAGGAAAATCCGTTTAGGGATAGGGGGAATTATCGCGACTTTCTACGCCAGGTGGGTAGCCAAAGTCAACCGGGCTGCGTACCTGCTGCGGGACCTTTCCGTAACACGGCTATGACTACCGGCTACGCTGTCCAGGTTGCGGAAGGTTCAGTGTCTGCAGGGTTCTCATTATGATCTGCGACTTGATTTGCGCCCGCAAGCTCCCGAGGCCGCGCAATTGCGCTTTCGACTGCCGCTTCGATCTCTTCCAGTCGGAAAGGCTTAGCGAAATAAGCGAACGCGCCCCGGTCGATAAGCTCTTTGCCGTCGTCTCCATCGGGAATTCCGGATATCACAATCACCGGAGTGGCAGCGTGGTTTGCTTGAATATATCTCAAGAGCTCGCGGCCGCTGAGTCCCGGCATGGAAATATCGGTAAGCACCACGTCATAAGTTTCGACGTCGAGATAAGCAAGGGCTTGTTCCGCGCGATCGGCCGTATGACATTCGTTAGAGAGAGACAAGAGCTCGTAGAGCGTATCCCGAATGAGGTTGTCGTCATCGACGATCAATAGTGTAGCCATCTTTATTAAGTTTCTCCTGAAAGAATGAGGCGCAGCTAATGGAAACGAAGCAATCGCATTCTAACCATCTTTAACAGAGCCTGCCAGAGCTCGTTTGATTCCGAGGACGCGGAATGAGGCAGGACCGCGACTTTAAGACTGGCAATTACCTGTTTCCCTGGTGTCTTGCACTTCAAACTAACCAGGGCACCACAGCTACAAATAACCTTACCGCTCTGTTAGTATGAGGGCGCACTTCATCAACTGCGAACGCTCCGACACTTGACGCTGTTCGCGAGCAAACTTCCGGAACCAGGAGATCTGAAAAAAGATGGGGCACGAACTAAGGACAGAGCGCGAGCTGTCTCTGGATTTCTTGCGCGTATGCGAGGCGGCAGCAATTGCTGCTGCACGTACGATGGGCCAGGGCGATCGCAAGTATTCCGATCACGTTGCGGTGGAAGCGATGCGCGAAGTGATGGACACAGTGCCGATGCGCGGCCGCATTGTGATCGGCGAAGGGGAACGCGACGAAGCTCCGATGCTTTACATCGGGGAAGAAGTTGGCGGTGGCTTCGGGGTTGGCGAAGAAATTGCTGAATCGTGTCCGCAAGTAGACATCGCAGTTGATCCGCTCGAAGGTACAAACCTTTGCGCGCTGGGAGCAAACAACGCCATTGCGGTTTTGGCGGCGGCTGAACGCGGCGGGCTGTTGAATGCGCCTGACGTTTACATGGACAAGATTGTGGTGGGCCCATCGTCGCGCGGTGTGGTGGATCTCGATGCGCCCGTCAAGGATAATCTTAAGAATATTGCGCGTCGTCTGGGTCGCGACGTTGAGGACTTGACAGTGATTGTGCTTGATCGTTCCCGGCATCAAAAACTGATTGCAGATGTACGCGCAGCTGGTGCACGCATACGTTTGATTGGTGACGGTGATCTTTCCGCCGGCATCTCAGCAGCGGTGGCGGGAACAAACATTCATGCACTGGTGGGCATTGGCGGTGCTCCAGAAGGAGTGCTGACGGCAGCGGCGATGAAATGCTTAAACGGTGAGATACAGGCGAGGCTGGTTTTTGATGCTGACCGCCTGGGTGTTGATAAAGGCAAGGTGCCGCCGAAGGAAGAAGTGTTAGAACGTTTGCAGTCTATGGGTATCACCGACGGAAACAAGATCTACGACACAAACGATCTGGCACCAGGGCGTAAAATTATCTTTGCGGCTACAGGGGTTACTGACGGTGCGTTGCTGAAAGGCGTGAGATTTTTCGGCGCCGGCAAACGAACGCATTCTCTTGTCATGACTACAGAGTCGCGCCACATTCGCTTCGTAGATACACTGCATATCGAAGGTGGGCCGGATACGGTAATACGATTCTAAGTTCCGGATTGTTAGTTTTGAGCTTAGAGCTTTGAACTTTGTTAGAGGAGTGACGAACGGCGAAGTCTTAAGTTCAAAGTACTAAGTTGAAAGTTCTCATTTACGATGTACGCTCCTCCTACTCAATACATTCCCCAAGTTGGACGATTTCGCCGTGCCCTAATCGTGTGGCTTATCGTGGCTTTGGGATCTCTTGCAGTGATGTCGCTCATCATTGGCGCTCCACTGACTATCAACGCAGGACATCTAACCTGGGGACTGGCGATCTACCGAGCCTTCAGCTACGTCTGCCATCAAATTCCGGAGCGCTCGTTTTTCATCGCCGAACATCAATTTGCAGTCTGCGCTCGTTGCACTGGTCTTTATGCCGGTTTCACGCTCGCGACGATCGTTTATCCACTGGTTCGGCAGCTAACCCAAATTGAAACACCGGACCGTAAATGGCTTTTCCTCGCCGCCACGCCGCTCGCGGTCGATTTCGCCGTTGGGTTTTTTGGAATATGGAACAACACCCATTTCTCGCGGTCCGCCACCGGCGCGCTCCTCGGAGCAGTGGCTGTTTTCTATGTCATGCCGGGCCTGATCGATTTGAGCCTGCGTCAATGGCATTCAAAGAAGGAACCTGTCGCGCCCACAACTGCCAACAAGATTTCTACCGCTGAAATCTTCTCGACCGGCGCTGCAACGGCGCCCAGCGATTACAGCGCTCCCGAGCGGCGAATATGATGACTTCGCTGTTTCAAGTTAACCCCGGCTTAGGGTTAAAATCCTTAGCGCGCCGTCAGCAGTTTCCAGGACGGCGCTTTGAGTGTAAGGAAGGCTCGCGGTTGCGCATTGCTCGGCCTTAGTTTCTCAAGGCGATTTATGATTTTTCAGGATACACAACCACCTTTTGGTCCGACGCCGAATGAACTCTTCGTGCGCTACTTCCATGATCTGGTAAACAAGACCTGGGGCAACATTAGTCCGCTCTATCGGCTCGACGCCTTTGACTGGACGATTCTCATCCTTTATTTCACCATCCTCGCGGTGCTCGCGATTTATGGTGGTTATCGCGTTAAGCAGGTAATTGATTTTTGGCGCTATCGCAAATTTGTTCCCGCACCCAAAGGCTCATTCAGCGAGGACGATTTGCCGGTCATCACGGTGCAGCTTCCGCTGTTCAATGAAATGTATGTCGTCCAACGGCTGGTGAAGGCGGTTGCGGACATTGAATACCCGCGTCAGAAACTCCAGATTCAGGTGCTTGACGATTCAACCGACGAAACGGTCAAGCTTGCAGAAGAGACGGTCGAGAAATACAAAGCCCTGGGTTTTGACATCGAATACGTGCACCGGTCTGACCGTACTGGCTTCAAGGCGGGCGCCCTTGAGAATGGAATGAAATCGGCGAAGGGCGAACTGCTCGCCATCTTCGATGCCGACTTCGTCCCCAAGCCTGACTGTTTGCGCAAACTGGTTGACTACTTTACCGACCCGATGGTTGGCTGTGCGCAAATGCGCTGGTCACACATCAATGGCAATTACAATCTGCTGACTAGATTGCAAACTATCATGCTTGATGGACATTTCGTCGTCGAACAAACAACGCGCAATCGCACTGGCGGGTTTTTCAACTTCAACGGCACGGCCGGCATTTGGCGCCGCAAGGCGATAGCCATGAGCGGCGGTTGGCAGCATGACACGCTCACGGAAGATACTGATCTCAGTTTTCGGGCGCAGTTGATGGGTTGGAAATTTGTTTACCTGCTTGACGAGGAAGCGCCGGCGGAAATTCCCGTTGAGATTAATGCTTTCAAGGCGCAGCAAAGGCGCTGGGCCAAGGGCGTGATGCAGGTAGGGATCAAGCTCTACCCTCGCATTTGGCGCTCGCGCCTGCCAATGCGCGTTAGGCTGGAGATGTTTTTCCGGCTAACTGGAAACATCAGTTATCCCTTGATGATCGTAGCGAGTTTTCTGCAGTTTCCACTCTTGCTGGTTCGTTACAATCAGCCGTTT
>DASWDX010000092.1:0-10436 GCA_036395055.1 Pyrinomonadaceae bacterium
TAATCTGTGTGGCCATTTATTTCCTCGTTCAGCGCATGGGCAAGCTGTTCAGTTCTCTGGCGGCCGTTTAGGTGCGCGAAGTCCGCTCACGATGCGGTTTCGCGTCCGAGGCAGGCGGCGCTTTCGATCATTCCACGCAGGCTGATTTGTCCCGTGTAATTCCCGAAGAGGATTCGGCCCCGGGTGGAGCACCAGGTGTCGTGGGCTCGTTGCCAGACAGTTGGCAGGCCGGCAGAGTACTGTGGCAGCGCCGCGGGCCAACGATGAATCATGACTGCCAGCGGCTCGCGAATTCCCAGCACGTCCGACAGTTCGAGTTTTATAGTTTGCCGGATCTCATCATCGCTTGCCTGAAGCCAATGTTGTTGCGACGTACCACCCATCATCACGGTAAACGAAGCGAAGCGCGAATCATCGGCGACGCGATAATCGAAGGAGGAAGAGTTGAAGAGAATGCCCAGGGATTTCCTGTCCTCACACGCCGGCATTAGCACTCCGGTGCCGTGCACGGGACGTGTAAAAGAGTCGCGAGCCACAAATACTGTAACGGAAACGATTGGCGTGTAATGGATTGTTTCGAGTTTCGCGGCGAGGGCTGGTGTAACGTCTTTCAGAATTGTGGCTGCCGCATATGCCGGTGTGGCTATGATGACGTTAGGCGCATCCGGAACGCTGTTTATCTTTTCATTCTTTCGAAAACGCGAAGAAAGTCTATGGTCCAGGTGTTGTTCGAGTTTAGAGACAAGATCGCCCATGCCAAACTGGGGCGCCATTCGTTGTTTCGTCTCTCGTTTAGAAGGGTGATTCCGTGTTTTGCTTAGTAGGGAGCCGAGCAATGTCTTCCCCGCCGGAACATTCAGCGACGGATAAGCTGCCGCCACCCCAAGTTCAGCAGGTTGTACACCGTAGATGCCGCGCACGAAAGGCGTCAGTAAATAATCCAGGGCGGCGTTTCCGAGGTGTCGTCGCGCCCACGTATCGAGGTTTTGTTTCGCGGCACAATCTGAGCGGACAAAAGCTGCGCGGCGAAGGGCGCCGGCCGTCTCACGAATTCCTAATGGGAAGCGACGGAGCCTGCCATCGCGCACTATAAATTTCGCGTTGGCCTCTTTGCGCGGTTCAATTAACTTTACGCCCAACTCCGCGCACAACTCGCGCACTGCCTGCGTGGCTATGAGCGAGTGGGCCGCGCTCTCGGCGATTCCATGTTCTGTGTTGCTCGTCTTAATCAAGCCGCCCGCATGTTCACTCTTCTCGATTAGAGTCACGCGATACCCGTTCTTGTCGAGGGCGTACGCCGCAAGCATGCCGGCGATACCCGCTCCCACCACCGTCGCTTCTTTTCTGTTCGTGTCTAATGCGCCAATCACGCGTAAGCCTCCATCACAATCGATTGCAGCACTCGTGGAAAATCTGCGTCGCCATTAAAACAACGAGCGCGGTGGTAATGCTTAATGCCATGGCTCCGGGCGAGGTCGGCGTACAGTTGATCGAGCTCAAACAGAGTTTCAATGTGATCGCTGACGAAACTAATTGGCACCACCACCAATGTCTCCACTCCCTCGCGTGCGAGTCGTTTGATTTCGTCTTCGAGATAAGGCTTGAGCCAGGGCATCTTGCCGTTGCGTGACTGAAACCCGAGTGTCCACGGATAACGTAAATCTGTTGTAACCGCTCTCACTGTTCGAGCTATATCCTGGGGGTAAGGATCACCACGCTCGACTATCTTCATCGGTAACGAATGTGCTGAAAATAAAACATGCAACGGTCCCTGCGAACCGTTTCGCTCGGACTCTGCTTCGTGGACAGCCTGCTCAAGCGTGGAGCGAAGAAGCGAGATATATGCGGGATGATCCGGCCATTTCGTTACCTCTCGGACAACCGGTCGCCACTGCAGTTTGTCGAGTACGTCCTCCACGACGTCGAAGCAGGTGGCAGTAGTCGTGGTGGAAAACTGTGGAAACAACGGCAGTAGAGTCAATTCTTCCGCGCCCCAAAATTTCAACTGGCGCAGTGCCGTTTCGATCGAAGGCTCGGAGCTGCGCATGCCAATTTCTACTCGCACAGCTTCTTTCGACATGAGCTGCCGCAGGCCGTCGGCCTGGATTGCTGTCCACTTCAGCTGGGGCGACCCGCCGCCGATGGCGCGATAGCTTTTGATGGAAGACGGACCCTTCACTTGTGCAATCATGAAGGCTAGCGCTTGCCGCAGCGGCGTCGGAATACCAATCAGAACCCGCGGATTTGCAAACAGCCTGTAGAGAAAAGGCTTCACATCGCTGATGGTCCAGGGACCGCCGAAGTTCATTAATAAGATTCCGCGTTTCATGCGTTCCTTTAGATAGTTCTGCTGAACAGCGTTTGCGCCGACACGTCGCTGGCCAGGTGCGCGTCAAAGGCCATACAAATGTTACGCAGGAAAGGTCTGCCTGCCGGTGTGACTTCGCAGGCGTTGTTTGTCAGACTAATCAGGCCGTCACTTCGCAGTTCATTTAGTCTCACGGCAACCGAGTCGAGGAACGGAACGTGCAGTTCGGGCGCGTGCCACGAAGTTTCGAATTGTGTCATCAGATTCAACACGTGTCGCCGAAGAACCAAGTCCTCGCGGCTGAGTTTGTGACCGCGAAAAATAGGAATTTCACCATTGGCAACGCGCTCCTCGTAGAGTTCAATTGTTTTTTCGTTTTGCGCAAACGCATCCCAGGCGTCGCTGATGGCAGAAACGCCCAATCCAATCAACGGTGCAACCAGCCGCGGCGTATACCCCATAAAATTTCGGTGAAGGGTGCCATTCACTGATGCTTTCCAGAGCGATTCGCTTTCCAGGGCGAAGTGATCCATGCCGATCTCGCGATAGCCGGCGCTTTCCAATAGACTGCGTCCAAACTCGTAAAGATCTCGCTTCTCGTCGCCCGCCGGCAGGTCACTTTCAGTAAAGTGTCGCTGGCCCGGCTTCAGCCAGGGCACATGCGCGTAACCATAGAACGCAATTCGGTCGGGTCTTAACCGCAGCACCGCTTCGACGGTTTGTTCCACACTTTGCAGCGTCTGAAATGGTAGTCCGTAAATCAGATCGTAATTGATACTGTTGAAGCCGGCCGCTCGCGCTTGCTCCGTCACCGTGCGTACCTGACGCTCCGACTGCACGCGATTGACAGCCAATTGGACGAGTCGATCAAAATCCTGAATGCCCAGACTCAAACGTCTGAAGCCAAGGCGATAGAGCATGGCTAGTTGCTCTGGCTGTGTGACTCTCGGATCCGACTCAACTGAAAACTCCGCATCTGACGTTTGACGCACATGTCGCAATAAACCACTGACAAGTTCCTCAAGTTCTGCCGCGGACAGAAACGTAGGCGTACCACCTCCCAGATGTAGTTCAGAAAGCGGAATCGGTTGCGAACGGTGTAGACGGTGGCAATAGAGTTTCCACTCCTGCAAGACGGTCTGGACATATTGCCGGCCGACAGAGGTGCTGGATGTAATGCGCGAGTTACATCCGCAATAAGTGCACAGCGAGCGACAAAAAGGAACGTGAACGTAGATCGCCGCGCCGGTCCCATGTCGCTCAGTCAGATCGATACTGTCTGAAACGCTCTGCAGCCATTCATCGATGGTTGGCATGTTGTCCCAATGAAGAATAGTGGGATAGCTCGTGTAACGCGGCCCCGGAACGTCGTATTTCCGAAGCAGTTTTGAGGTTGTTGCAACCATCGCGTTAGGGGTACAGGTGGTGCGCATCAAAGCTCAACCTCCAGCGCGCCGCGACGCATTTGAGTGATAATCGGATGCGAAATTTTTTTGATGGTAGAAAACAATAAGTCTTCGAGCGCGCATTCCTGCTCCAGACTAAGCGGACCCAGTTGGCTTCGGTGGCGAGCAATTTCCTCGTGGGCAATCTCCCGCATTCTCTCCCGCAGCCGGGCGATGGCAGGCCCGAGCTTTAGGCCTTGTAGCACTTCGCGAAAACGGACCACTTCCTGAGCGACGATCGCTTCTGCGCGTTGGGCTTCGCCCTGTCTGCGATCGATGTTTGACAGCACGAGCGACTTTAGATCGTCGATATTGAATACGAAGGAATTCTCCATCGCGCCGATTTTTGGATCGATGTTGCGCGGCACGCTGATGTCGATAAGAAAGATAGGAGTGTGTTGCCTTAGTGCGCGCGCCGTCTGAACGATGGCTGGCGTAATGAGGTAATTTGGCGACGACGTCGAACAAATAACAATGTCAGCCTCAGCCAAGTGTTCTACAAGCTGATCCAGAGCTACCGCCTTCCCGCCAAACGTCGCTGCGAGTTCTTCAGCCTTTGCCTGTGTGCGATTGGCAAACAAGACTCGACCGACACCGGATTTGATCAGATGGCGCGCAGCAAGTTCCGCCGTCGCGCCGCCCCCAATCACGAGCACGGTGTGCCCTGTAAGCGAATCAAAAATCTTTCGGCCGAGCTCGACGGCCATATAGCTCACAGAAACAGCACTGCTCGCGATGTCTGTTTCGTTTCGCACACGCTTGGCAACGTGAAAGGCCTGTGGCAGAAGTTTGTTGAGAGTGGTACCGGTCGATCCAGCCTCGGTGGCAAGCGAGTAGGCTTTACGGAGTTGTCCGAGGACCTGGGGTTCGCCGACAACCATTGAGTTCAGCGACGATGCAACGCGGAACAGGTGACGAACTGCATCCTCATCGGTGTAGCTGTAAACGTGTTTACTGAGTTCTGCTTTGGAGATTGAACTGTATTTACTCAGAAGGCCTAGCAATCGATCAGTCTCATGTTGCAGGGACTGATCGGAGGTTGTGGCCACCAATTCGACGCGGTTGCACGTTGAGAGAATGAGCGCTTCTTCAACAGCATTCGCGGCCTTCCAGCATCTGAGCGTGCTTACGCAGGCTTCGTCAGTGAAGGCCAACTGTTCCCGCACACCAACTGCGGCGCTTCGGTGGTTTGCGCCAACTAAAATAATTCCCATTATCGTAAATCCAAGCCGCAACAGCCTCGAATGCGACTGGCAGAGACTATGTCGCTTTTCCTTCCACGGATGTTGATTGATTTTGAGAAAACCGCAGTGGCCATCGTGGAGGGTTCTGCAACTGGTATTCCCTGCGCTAAGTCCGCTTTTCTCAGAATAAATTCAATTCAGATACCCAGGATACATTTGGCGTCGGCCGCTTCAAGACTGCCCGATTAGCGGTCAATAGAAGTTTTCGTGAAGAGAAGTGTCAACTTGTTGCGTTGGCGCGTACGGGAATTTATCGAAGGCAGCACAATGTTCGGCGTAATTTTACGGGCAGTAGTGCGCATATTTTCCCACAAAACCCACCCGGCCAAGACGAGGAGACAGGTAATAGCGGAATTTCGAGCACTGCCGCATCGGGGCCCCTTGCGGCTTGGGAGTTGCAGCAAGTCGAGCCTGATGAAATTGAAATTTGATTTCATCTGGAACCTACGGACCGGTGGTGGAGGTCAATTGTGACGCTGGATACAACTCCTTTTGGAGCGCCTGCACGCGTAATTTCAGTCTCCGGTGACGGTGCGGTGGCGCTGCGCTTGATGCAAATGGGCGTCGTGCCCGGTGTTGCTGTCAGCGTCGTTAAATCGGCGCCGCTCGGCGATCCAATCCAGGTTCGCATCCGGGATTATGATTTGGCGCTGCGCCGCATCGAAGCGCAAACGATTACCGTCGCGTTCGATAACGAATAGTCATTTACCTTCCCACCACCCTACGCCACACGTCCATGAATGCACTTCTCGAGCAGTTTCCCAGCTGGTCACCATCCCAAACTCAACCGCTGCAAAAGCCATTGACGATTGCCGTAGCGGGCAATCCCAATGCAGGCAAGACCAGTCTCTTTAATGCTTTGACCGGCCTGCGCCAGAAGGTGGCGAATTATCCAGGCGTGACTGTTGAACGAAAGGAGGGACTCTGGTCGCTCGCTCCGGATTCTCCCGCGGCCCGCGTCATTGACCTGCCCGGTCTGTACAGCCTGGAAGCAACTTCAGTCGACGAACAAATCGCTCGCGATGTGCTGCTTGGTCGCGAAGCGAACATAGCTCAACCTGACGTGGTGATAGTAGCGGTTGACACCACAAATCTCGTGCGCAACCTCTATCTCTTTACACAACTGATGGAAACTGGATGCCGGTTGGTGGTCGCCCTCACGATGTTTGATCTTGCCGAGCGCAGCAACCTTAAGATCAATGTAGAAAAGCTTAGCAAGGGGTTAGGCGTGCCGGTGGTTCCAGTAATGGCAAGGCAGCGTCGCGGAATTGATCGTCTAGCCGAGGCTGTCTTGAAAGTCGCCGCAGAAACGTCCGATCCGCAACCCACTCTTTCAAACGGTTCGGCGAATCACCTGCAGCGCTGGCAAACCGAAGCAACGTCCAGCCAGCCTTCGGCAGCAAAAAACAATGCCCGTCCCCGGCCGCTGTTCTCGAGCGACCTGGTCGTAACCAGCGCGCAGACCTGGCAAGCGAGGCTCATTGACCGGTATCGATGGATCGAAAACGTGGTAGCGGGAGCGGTCTTTGCGGAGACAGTTCGTAAACATCGCGCCACCGAGCGAATCGATGCGCTGGTCACTCACAGGATCGCCGGGCCAGTCATTTTGTTTCTGGTAATGCTGCTCGTCTTTCAGACAATTTTTTCCTGGGCGAATCTACCGATGAACCTGATCGACCGAGTCTTCAATGTGCTCGGTGACATCGTGCGCGCACACTTGCCTGCGGGAATGCTCACGGATCTGATCGTGTCTGGCATCATTCCCGGCGTGGGTGGTGTGCTGATGTTTCTGCCGCAGATCGTACTGCTCTTTTTCTTCATCACCGTTCTCGAGGATAGTGGCTATATGGCGCGCGCAGCTTTCCTGATGGACCGGTTGATGCGCGGCGTCGGCTTGCACGGCAAGGCCTTCGTGCCCTTGTTGAGTAGCTTTGCTTGTGCGGTTCCGGGAATTATGGCTACGCGCACCATAGAGAATCCGAAGGATCGCGTGGCTACAATCATGATCGCACCATTCATGAGTTGTTCGGCGCGCTTGCCCGTCTATACATTGATGATCGCCGCGTTTTTCTCCGGCCAAAAAGTCATCGGCTTTATCTCACTCGGTGCGCTCATTATTCTCGCGATGTACTTGCTCGGAATCGCCGTTGCGGTGATTGTCGCCTGGGTTCTCAAACACACTTTACTTAAGGCACCTTCACCGCCTTTCGTGATGGAACTGCCGCCATATCGACTTCCGAATCCTCGTAACGTTGCCCATTCATTGCTGGCGCGCGTTGGCGTTTTTCTTAAGCGCGCAGGCACGGTCATTCTCGCTATTTCAATACTACTTTGGGCACTGGTCGCGTTCCCTCGAGCGCCCGTTTCCAGCTCCGAAGCCGCAATCGACAACGGCGCTGGTTACGCGTCGGTGCAAGTGGAAAATAGCTATGCGGGACAGGCGGGTCGTGTGATTGAGCCGCTAATTAAACCGTTGGGATTTGATTGGAAAATTGGCGTTGGTCTTATTTCGTCCTTTGCTGCGCGCGAAACGGTAATTTCCACACTCAGTATCGTCTACAACGTCGGAGAAAACCCAGGCGAAGGATCTGCCTCGCTGATTAAGGCAATTCGCAACGCGAAACGGCCGGATGGTTCACTCGTTTGGACACCGCTGGTCGCATTGTCGCTAATGGTCTTTTTCGTGCTCGCATGTCAATGCATGTCGACAGTGGCGGTGGTGAGGCGGGAAACAAATTCATGGCGCTGGCCGCTATTTATGGTTTGCTACATGCTTCTCCTTGCTTACGTTTCGTCATTCGTCACCTATCAGGGCGGTCGGCTACTCGGGTTTACTTGAGATGATGATTGACTGGCAAACACCGACGACCGCTTGCGTCTTATTCGCCGCTGCTTTTTACGTCGCGTGGCGTGCCTGGCTACGGATACGTTCACTAACGAATTCCAAGCCAATGCAATCACCGGCATGCGGCGGTTGCAACGGTTGCGGCGGGCAAATCATTCGGAAGTGAGCGTGGTGTTTTCAGGACTTTTCTGTTTGCCGCCTCCCAGCTTTGCTTGAGGATTCTTCAGGTGATACCACAAACGAATTGGAACGACATCTGGTGATGGATAGGGCATCTTTACTCCTTCAACTATTCAGAAACGAACGCGGTTCGGATCACCGCCAGCTGCGAAGTTTGCCGCCCACCCAGGCGCAGGGTAGCGCCGTCGCGATGAGCGCGAGTGGATACCATTTTGGTCCGAACTCGCGCCCGCGGTCCCACGTAGCTACGGCGCCCGCAGTGCTAACGATAAGGCCTACGATGCCAAGCGCCAGGGCATGCGCCATCGGCCGATCAGGCGCGAGCCGCGCTGCGATGTAGCAGCCGGCAATGTTGTAAACCGTGCGATAAGTCATAGCAAATAGAAAGAGCCCATCGCTCATCGGTTCGCCCCAACTTGGGAAGACGCCGGTTGCGTGCATCACCAAATCGGTGCCGAGCGAAAGAACGATGATCGCGATCAAGCCCGCGAGCACGGCGCCAGTGCGTTGAACAATGCGGCTCGGACCATGTATTTCGCTCATGCCTTTGCTCCCTCTTCCATCACCGAGGTCTGTTCCGATGTTGCTGGATTATTGTCGGTCATACGCTTGCTTCAAAGTCTTTATGTCAAGCTTATCCATTTGCAGCATTGCCTGCATGACTCTCTTTGATTTCTCGGGATCCTTGTCTCCGTACAACTCAGCCAAAACCGTGGGAACGACCTGCCATGACAGACCATACTTGTCTTTTAGCCAGCCGCATCTTGATTTTTCTCCGCCTTCAGAAAGCTTCTCCCAGAACTCGTCTACCTCGTCCTGCGTCTTGCAGTTCACGACCAACGATATGGCCTCAGTGAATTTGAATCGTGGACCGGCGTTCAGTGCCGTAAATTCCTGGCCATCGAGCTGGAATGTTGCAGTCATTACCGACCCCTGCGGGCCCGGCCCTGCTTCTCCATACCGGGTAACGCCCAACACCTTTGAATTTTTGAAAATCGAAGTATAAAAGTTCATCGCCTCTTCGGCTTTGTCGTCGAACCACAAGAATGGGGTGATCTTTTGCATGGAGTCTCCTCTCAATTTTTACCTTTATCTGAATTCGACCGATGGATTCAAGTTTGAGGTGCAACCTTGGGGTTTCAGAAAGTTATTAGGGGTCCTCTCATTCACACCTGGCTTCAGCCAGGTGTCTATGGCTCCATGCGGATCGGCAAGTGGGATACTTCCAATTCGAATCCACCATCCCTTAGTGACCCTCGCTTCCAAGGGAATCCGGGATCTTCTCGACCTGCTGAGTTTTGGCTCTCTACTTTTAAGTCGAACGAGGGCAAGCAGGATCGACACGCACGGCAATTTTTCTCAGAAATATTAACCAGAGATACAAGGCAGCGGCACCCAACCTCACTTCGCGCCTTGCTGCAACGCGATCATGGCGGCCAGAGCAGCATCCTTCTGGTCTTTCCCCCAGGGAGGGCCGACGGACTTCCCAAGTGCCATAACCTTTTTTTCCAGGCGGCTCGCCGGGCTCCCGAGCGCCTTCTCGGCGTGAGTAGTCAGCAGCTTCTCCGGGATGGCTACCAGCCTCAGTCCGTGCGCTTTAGTAGCTCGCACCAAACTGTCGCGGAATAAAACTCCCTCAGCCTTGTGCATGCGGAAATGCACTGCGAGGATCTCTTCGATACTCCAATTTGGCATGGGATTGCCGACAAGCACTGCGCAAGCTGTAACTTCGTTTTTCCGCTGTTGCTCTCGCCTCACCGCCGCGCGCAGCTCTCTGAGCGCGATCCGCTGCGCCGCTTCGATGCCGCGCTCAACCAGATCTCGAGCCGCTCCCGCCTCCATGTTTTCTGCAGCGTGATAGGGCTGCTTTGCCCACTCGTCTTCAACGAGCTCGATGCGGCGCCGGTCGACTACCGCGAAGTCGCCGTCACACGTACCGACAACGACAAGCGCTGCCCACCCCGAGTGAGCTTTCATTCCGAAAGCAACCTTCATGATTCGAACCTTATGATCCAGTCTACCTGTTTTGACGAAGGCTTAGCTCACGCCTACCAACCCTCGGGCTTCAGGCGGACGAGCAATCCCGCAAGTTATCAACGAACGACGCTCTGATTCGGTTGTTCCCTTTTTTTACCTCAGCAACGTCCTCGCTACTGTGTTTCAGGCAAGTCCATGTTGTGCATTACGGTGATGACCCATTTCCCTCCCTCTTTGGTCATGACGAAATTCAAGAGCCCCTTCCTCAGCGGGATCTCCTGACCTTCCGGCCCCTTAGCGCCGGTCATCTCCCACCATGCGTCAACCGCCGCCACATCAGGCTTGATAAACCTGATCCTGGTCTTCGTCATCTTCTGATTCGTGTCCTTGAACCTTGTCGCGAACAGTGGCGCGTGAAACTTCTCGACGTCCGCCCG
>DASWDX010000093.1:0-9640 GCA_036395055.1 Pyrinomonadaceae bacterium
GGTTTTGGTCCACCCTGGGCAGACGCGCCAACTGGCCCGGCAGCTTGATGTCCGCCACCCGTCGCATCGCTCTTGGGAGGCGTGGACGGTTGAGAACTAACTTTTGGCGATTCCTTCTCAAAACTCCTGGCGGTCTCATCACCGGCTTTCTTTTGGTCGCCAGTGGTTTCGCTTGAGACTTTGTTTCCACCTGCAGGAGCAACGGCTGCCGCTGGAGTGCCGCCGTCTCCTTTTCCTCCAACGTTGCCGCCCTCTTCATAGTTCCACGTAGATTTGTCATAGGTTTGACCATCGAAGCCGGAGAACAAACCATCGTCAGGCAGTTTGAACCCATCCTTAACTACGAATGCGGCGTTGGTGAAGTTAACGAGATAGTCTTTAGCGATCCGATTATTTTGAATCGCATAGTTGATGAGCCCTCCGAGAAATGCGATATCCGCTCCGGCTCGGATTTGGAGGAAGAGATCAGCCTGCGACGCCGTCCTGGTAAAGCGCGGATCAACCACGATCATTTTGGCGTTGCGGTGCAGCTTAGCTTCAACCGGCCACTTGAAACCACACGGGTGGTTCTCGGCCGGATTGCCACCCATGATCAACATCATGTCTGTATTCTTGATGTCGATCCAGCCGTTGGTCATTGCGCCGCGTCCGAAGGTGGGCCCCAAACTGGAGACCGTCGGACCGTGTCAAACCCGGGCCTGCGTTTCGAAATAGCAGACCCCCAGGCTGCGCATTGTCTTGACCGCGAGAAAATTCAGTTCATTCGTATCAGTGCAGCCGCCAGTCCAGCCGATAGTCTCCAGTCGATTGACGGTATTACCGTTCTTATCTTTGTCGATGAACGTCTCGTCTCTCGTCTTTTTTGTCCAGCGCGCAATCTCATTGACCGCATCGTCCCAGGAGATGTCATCCCAGTGATCCGAACCCGGGCGCCGCACCTGTGGCTTAAGCAAGCGACGATCACTGACGATGTCCTGTTCGAGCGAGGCGCCCTTGGGACAAAGCGTCCCCCGATTGATCGGATGATCGGGATCGCCCTCGACGTGGACAACCTGCGGTATCGCGTTCTTGGCTTTGTCGCCGAGCGTGTGGATGATTACGCCACAGCTAACTGAGCAGTAAGGACAAGTGCTGCGTGTCTCCGTCGTACGTGCAATCTTTAAACCTTGCGTCTGCGCGTAAACGGGCCCCAGACTGAATCCAAAGACCGTCACACCCGAGCCGCCGATCAAAGTAGTCTTAATGAAAGTTCGTCTTGAGACTTCCATGGCAGGTAACTCCTTTGAAACGAAAAATGTAAGCTGGGGGTGGTCTAATTGCACGCGGGGGGAACGTGTCGAGAGCTAAAGAGGTAAAGGCAGCTAAAAAGCGCGGCAATCCGTGGCTTCAATAAGCGAAGCGGAAGCAGCCGTGGGTTGGCTTGGTCAGTTTCAGCAAGCTGGGGACCACCTACTTTAAAATATGAAGAAAATGTGTGCGCCTGGAGTCGCGAGATCGTGCCTTTTTTTTCACGATTAGCTCTCGCCTTTAACCGGTTTTAAAGTCGCGGCAAAAAAGTAGCCTTGTTGGTAGGACTGATTTCGCTTTCTCTGTGTAACCTCCGTGTTCTCTGCGTCTCTGTGGTGAGTGATTGTGAAGCGTTTATTCACCACGGAGACACAAAGAACACGGAGGTTACACAGAGGAGATCTCATAAACTAAGGCAGTACCCTGCTTGTCACACTCCAACGAGGTTCAATTCGATCTTCGTGTAGCCGTGCTCACGCGCCCAAAGATCGAGAGGTGCTGCGTCGATTTCATCAACGATTGGGGCCGCATGACCGAAACGTGTGAGGTCCACATTTTTGACGTAGTGGTTGCACGTGTCGCAAGCCTCAATTCTAACGTGATCGAATTCCGGCGAATGAAAATATCCGAGTTTTGCCGGCCGCTCTTCGCCACAGTTGGCACAAACGACGCGACGAAATCCCCATGAGGATAAACAGGTTGCACAGATTAAGCTGCGGTTGCCGCTCTCGGCATTCACCTCCTGGGTTTGAAGAACGCTGACTTGGGGATTTCCACCGCAAAACGGACAATAACGTTCGCCTACTGAAACTTCGCGTCCCACAGGTCTGGCACCCGTCTCCGCAAGCCATTTGAGATACGGCTGCAAGCTTGCCTTTCCGAAAAACTGAATATCCGATGGGCTTTGCCAATAACGCATCAACATCTCGCGCATGACATCACGGTCCGACTCCAACAGGCCCTTAGCCTCAATCGCAATAGGCCGGGGCCCGTATAGCTCAACGGCTCTTAATATTGCCGGTAACCCGTCAGCAAGTATCGGTATATCGCCCTGGAGATCTCCTGTTGGAAGCCAATTCCTCCGGCCACGAAGAAACTCGTAGACCTCCTTTTGTGCTCGAAGCAAGTGGGCGTAGAACGTGAGCAGTTCTTTTGATCCGTCGGCTCGGGCGGCCAGGTGATCGGCTCTTTGGATTTGTTTGTCCCACCAGCTGGTCATCGAATTAGTCAATCGTTTGATTTCACCGATCCAACTCCGGCAGTCGATAATAAGGATTCAAACCTGCGCCGTGGTTTGTAAGATCGACAATCCCTTGGATCTCAGGAATCGCGCGTTTCAAGATCTTTTCAATACCTTGCTTGAGAGTGAAGTCCGCGGCTCCGCATCCCTGACATCCGCCATGGAGTCTCAGATACACACTGTCATCCTTGACATCCACAACTTGTACCGACCCGCCGTGCTCGGCGACGCCCGGGTTAATCTGTGTGTCGATCAGGTATTGAACCTTTTCCCTGGTATTCTTTCCCATCAGCATCATCTTTTCGTTAACTTCATCAGAAGTCAGGGCTTGGCCTGAGATCAAATATGACATCAGGACGGATTCGATCTCTTTGCCGAGATCTTTCCAGTCCCTGTCCGCTGTTTTGGTAACTACCAAAAGATGACCGATCAGTTGAATCTTCTCCAGGCCTGCCAGACACAACAGTCTTTCGGCAAGCGGAAGGTCTTTGGCTTCCTTCAGATTGGTGACGGTTTTCGTGCCAACATATAGTGTTCGAACTGACGTAAACCGACAAATCTTCGGGTTGCGTCTATCTACCTCCATAGTAATTTGAATATTGCCGGTCATCTTGTATGCGTAGCGATCCCAGACCCACGTTGGGATGGGCCATTTTCGAACAAGAGACGGTAGCTTTGCTCGATGTCCGTCATAGCTCTGTCCTGATTATTCGCTTTTAGGGGTTCACGAGAAGTGTAACAGGCGGAAGCAGCGCTTGTACAAACGCTCAGGACGTTCGGATTTAATTTAGATAGCTTTCAGAACGACGGCCAGTGGCGGTTTAGAAATCACTTGCTAACCGCATTGAAAGTGCAAGCCGGCTTTATCGTTGAAATTAAGTGTCAGTTGGTCTCTCTGTCGGTTTCTGAGTGCCTGCACCAGGCAGAGTTGGCCAGTTCCCTCCTCTTTCTTCACCCACTATTATCTCGTCGATCGATGGATATCGATAAATGACGGCAGCTTTATTCTGCGGTAACCCGCCTGTGTCAGCGGTCGGTCCGTAAGTGGAATACAAGTCTTTGCCTAAGATTCTAAGATAGGAGGTTAATTGTCCTCGATGATGAGCCGTGTGAGCTATTCTTCTGGTTAAGATCCAAGCTCTGCTTCTGGATACCTCAAAGAACTTCGTTGGTTCTTCGAACCACTCGTCAGATTTAGCTAACAACTGTTTGAGTCTGATTTCGGACAGTTTCGCGTACCATCTAATGAATTCAATTCGGCCTTCGATGGTTGGCAGCGCAGGTTCATTCGAGTCTATGCCAAGCATGTTCTTCATCCAATTGTCTTCGCTGACGCACTGATGCACCATGTGCTCGTGAGGAGTGCGAGCACGGTCCTCAGGACGAAACTCCATTTCCCCATCGTTGAATTGTGACCATACTGAAAGAGTTTTAATCCTTTCCGTTCTGTACGTCTCCACTAAAAAGTCATATCTGCTCATTTCTTTGACCTTCCTCAACCGCCTGTCGTTTTAAGTGTGTCGGTTATCGTCGTCGATCATACCGTAGACTTTTTCCAATAACCTACCGCAGCCTATCCCTTCACGCTCGCTCCTTACTTCACAATTAAGGTCCGAAAACGTCCAGCTTTTCGAGCGGACTCGTGTATCTTTGTATGCAAATCCATGGATCTGGATCCTCGTATTTGCTCCCAGGCGCGACTACATGGAGGGCTGGGATAAGCGAAAGGAAAGATCATGACGAATGAATCGCGTCGCCTCGCAGGAATACTTTTAATCATTCTTCCTACCGTCATCTATGGCGGAGTCATGATTCTGCGATTGTTGATAGGCGATCCTCGTTACGCGCAGAATCATCTTCGCCAGGACCTGTGGCGGGCTGGTCACGCGCATGCTGGAGTTTTGCTTGTATTATCGCTGGTTGCGCTCCGTTATGTTGATGAGGCTAATCTTTCAGACGCCTCGAAATGGATCGTGCGCCACTTCGTTCCCCTGGCCGCAGTCTTTCTTCCAGCGGCGTTTTTCTTCTCGGTTCTGTCGCCCGATGCAACCGAACCGAATGCTTTCATCTACTTTGCCTACATCGGTGCGGTAGTTCTCGCTGTCGGGCTGCTGCTGCTCGGAATAGGGCTGGTGCGAAAGTCAAAGGAAATGTGAGGACTGAGGACTATTGAGGAGCTTCCCCCGCCTACGCACAGACTGGAAAGGATCGGCACTGAGTCTACCGCTTTCACACATACACCAAGGAAACAATCATGAGTACAAGCAACAAGAAAATGACAGATGAAGCCAGGATACGCGATCTCATAGAAGCGTGGGCGAGGGCCGTCCGGGCTAAAAATATTGATGGAATCATGGCCCTCCACGCACCCGACATCTTATTGTTCGATGTTCCACCTCCAGTTCAATCGTTGGGGGCCGACGCGTACAGGCAGTCGTGGGACCAATTCTTCTCCTGGTTTGGTGACTCCGGTGTTTTCGAGATTAGCGACCTGAACATTACGGCGGGTGACGACGTGGCGTATTGCCATGGCCTTATCCGCTGTGGCGGGTCGGAGACGAATGGAAACAAAGTTGAATTGGTGGTGCGTCTAACCGTTTGCTACCGCAAGATTGACGGTCAGTGGATGGTCATGCATGAACATCACTCGCTGCCAAGCACTTAGACGCTTCTGATAAGCGGGCTACCTTCCTCAACGTTGCGCCAAAGAATCGACGCCCGACGCCTGCGGGAAGGTGCTCGATTTGTCAGACGGAACCTCGTCTCTTTTTTCTTCATAAATCCGTGATGGTATCAGAAACGTAACTACACACTTTTTGTACCTACTGCTCAATCTCAGCTTTACGCGGTCGATCAGGGTAAGCAAGAGTCGAACGGTAGATAACCGTCGCTAACTTGCCGGAACTCGAAGGCGTAGATCTGCAAACATTTAAGCGAACGGCAGGGATCGCTAGCGAATAGATTTGTGAAGGGAATATGGATGAATAACAAATCAAAAACGCGGGTGCAGATAATTGCGGTTTTCCTTCTGACGAGCAATGGCTACACATAACCACGACAATAGTGAGCACAATGTCGACGGAAGAAGGCGGCAGTCGGTTCAGGAAATATCGGCGCGACGGCCGGGCGACTTTTTGTAGCAGCGGGACACGAAGTGGCGTTAAGTAATTTCTCGCGGGCCCGAGACATTGACAGGTTTAGTGGCTGAGTTTGGCGATCAGGCGCGCGCCGTTACGGTTGAGGCACCAATGCGCGTACCGCGGCCAGCGGTTAATTTCGGCGTAGGCAGGGCAACGGTCCAGGGCGCAATCTAAATTTAGAGGAGCAAATCGATGTTAAAAGAAAGTAAGGCATTCAGTGGGTTTTCCGTAGACAACATTCCAAGCGCCAAAGAATTCTACGGCCGAACGCTCGGGCTGGAGGTTGCCGAGTCTGATGGTCTGTTGGAGTTGCAGCTTGCGGGCGGTGCGAAGGTGCTGATCTATCCCAAGCCTAATCATGTCCCGGCAACCTTCACCATCCTTAACTTCCCCGTTGACAATATTGAGAGCGCTGTCGACGAGCTCACGAAACGAGGCGTGCGCTTTGAGAGCTACGAAGGCGATCTCAAAACCGACGAAAAAGGCATTCATCGGGGTAATGGCCCCAACATAGCGTGGTTCAAAGATCCGGCGGGCAATATTTTGTCCGTGCTGGAAGAGTAGTGAGGCAAAGAGTCTGTGATATTCGGCGCTACTGGTATTGCGTCGATCGGAAAGGTAATGAAGATGGAATTCACAAAGCCGTTTGCAAAAGCCGAACTTCTGATTCGCAAACCTGTTGCGGAAGTCTTTCAGGCTTTCATAGATCCTGAAATCACTACCCGGTTCTGGTTTAGCAGAAGCACTGGCAAATTGGAGGCCGGGAAGTCTGTTGAGTGGCATTGGGATATGTATGATCTAACCGCACAAGTCACCGTCAAGACCATTGAAGAAAACAGGCGGATAGTGTTGCAATGGGCCGCTTCGGCCGAGCCAACCATCGCTGAGTTGACGTTTACACCCTACAAAGGCACCAGCACTTTTGTGAGCATCACTGAATCGGGATGGACTAAGGAAGGAGACGAGTTACTGAAGACGATAGTTGGCACTACTGAAGGTTGGACGCTGGTGTTGGCAGCATTAAAAGCGTTTCTCGAACATCAAGTGATATTGACAGTGATAGAGGATCGTTTTCCGAAAGGACTTGAACAGCACGCTTAGAGTATCGTTCTGAACCCCAGAAAGGAAAATGAATGAAAATCGCAGCGCTAATCTCACGCATTCTACTGGGCCTAATCTTCGTTGTTTTTGGGCTGAATGGTTTCTTAAACTTTATTCCCATGGGGCCAATGCCTTCAGGAACCGCAGGCCAGTACCTCGGCGCACTCGCACAATCACACTACCAGCTCGTTGTAGCTGGGCTCCAGGTTGTGGGTGGCGCGCTGTTGCTGGTGAACCGGTATGTGCCACTAGCACTCGTAATTCTTGGTCCTGTGATTGTGAACATCTTTTTCTTTCATCTGTTCATGGCGCCCAGCGGCCTGCCGTTAGCAATCGTGTTGATCATTCTGTGGGTAATTGTATTCGTTCGTCACCGCCAATACTTCTCAGGAATATTTGTGCAACGAACGCCCTAACCAAATGTGATTTGCAGGGGCGGTGAACTTCATTGCCACTCTGGACCGTCGCGGACACCCGAGTGACGCCGCTGATTGCTTTTAGTGAGCGCCGGGAGCACGTGCAGACGCTATTTGATCAACTGGTGCTGGATGTTGCCAAACCAAAATGATGAACGCTACAAACGCGTTCATCGAGATCATATATGGATATTCGGCTACTATTTGGACTCAGTATTCTCATGAGTTTTGTGGCCTTCGGGTTGGTTACGAAGCTTTACATCTGGCCTCGTCTTCGGACTCTGGAACGCGACGACGAAATCCTTTCGCTGGTGCTGCCACACACGTTTAGGTTTATTGGACTTAGTTTTCTGGTGCCCGGCGTTGTCTCACCCTTGTTACCATCAGCTTTCGCTGTTCCCGCCGCTTATGGGGATCTGATCGCAGCCATACTCGCAATCGCGACTTCCATCGCGCTCTCCAGGCGTTGGTCCTTAGCCATCTCACTCGTGTGGCTGTTTAATGTATGGGGCGCTGCCGACTTCCTCTTCGCGTTTTATCAGGGGGTGTTCGGAGAGCAGATTGATGCCAGGATGCTGGGCGCCGCGTTTTTTATTCCCACGGTGATAGTGCCGGCTGGGCTAATCACGCATGGCTTGATATTTTGGCTTCTCGTTAGACCAACTGCCGAAGTTTAGCAGCGAACGAGAGTGCGAAAGGAGTAATCAATGGGGCCGGAAAACGAGAAAAGCCTCGAGGGCGTGGAGCGTTGGTTCGTAGCGGTGCTCAGTCTTTGGGCGGTATGCGCTTTTGTTGCCGCCGCCAGCGGCGCAATCTCCAAAGTACCGCGCCTTCTTTTGGGCCCTTTGCTTTTGACTGAGACCGTAATTCCAATCCTTGTTTATTACCTGAGCGGAACCTTTAGAGCTTACATTTCATCCATAGATCTTAAGCATCTCACCATTTTCCACTTGTGGCGCCTGCTGGCGGGTTTCACTTTCGTGTCTTATGGAATTCGACATCTGCTGCCGGAAACGTTTGTGCACACTGCGGGCTTCGGAGACATTATTGTCGGCGTCCTGGTGCCGCTAATTCTCGTCCTGCCAAACGGCATACGCAAATACATTGTCTTTCATGTTATCGGCCTGCTTGATTTCATCCTGGCGCTTGGCACGGGAATCATCTTGACGGTGGCCCAAGAGCCATTAATAGAAAACCTGACTACATTTCCAGTCATTATGATCCCTTTGCTCGGCGTGCCCGTGAGCGGAGCCCTCCATGTTATGGCAATCGATGCGGCGTTAAGGAAACTTCGGAGGCAAGCCTGAATTGAAGATCAGCTTTACTCCGGAGAAACTAGCGCACCCCCGAATTATGTATCAGTGAGAGTGCCCTTCCCTTCTCACAAACTATTTCGGTTCGACTGTTAACCCAGCGTTCTCCCAGGCATCAAATCCTCCATACAGCGGATGCACGTTCTTCCAACCATGGTCCGTGAGTATCTGCGCCACACGGGCGCTGGAGGCCTCGTGAAGTCAAGTGCAGTAGGTGATAACCACGCGGTCTCTGGGTATTTCCTCGACATGGCCCTCTACTTCGTCAACCGGCACTCGAATGGCCCCGGGTAGTTTAGTCTGGGCCTCGGCCCAGGCCTTTGGGTTGCGGCTATCGACAAATACAAACTGCTCGCCCCGATCTATCCGCTCCTTTACCTCATTCACCGTCAGCCTTGTTGGTTCCATCGTAGTTACCTCCCCAATTTTCCAAAAGTCGTTCGGTTATCAGACGCACGAAATGATTGTCATACGCGATCGGCGGACAACAACAATTTCGCCGGGCCCTCCATGTTGAAGGCACGCTCTTTGTGTGCCGATGAGATGGAGTAATGTAAAAGAAACGAAGGCAGAAACGATCAGACACAAACGAGACAAATTCGGGAAATGAGAAGTTCAAGCTGCACGAATAACAGACGAGGTGACACAGGATGGATGTTTCGAAGCAAAAAACAATCGCTCTTTGGGAACTTGGCCTGATAGCCGGCACGCGAGGCGCTATCGGTTTCGGCGCCGGCTTACTGCTCGCCGATAAATTCAAGAAGCAAAGTCGCAAGTTGATTGGTTGGTCATTCTTCCTTACAGGACTGGCGAGCACGATTCCGATTGCTGCGCATGTGTTCGGCAGAGGGCAAGCGCACGCTGGGGAAATATAAAGCCAACTTTTCCACCGGGTTTTTATCCTTAGTTACACCATCCGAACCTCGGGCGGTGGCGAGTGGGTTATAGCTGCGTCATACTTAGCCCCAGATCCAATATCCAGGTTAGTAGAGCCGGCAACCGCTAATGATTGTTCACCTGCTTGATGGCACGTACGAACTCTTTCGTCACTTCTACGGGCTGCGGCGCTTCAAGAAAACTGATCCGCCATTCGGCGCTGTGACGGGCGTACTGCGGATGGTTGTCAAAATGATCGAGGACGGA
>DASWDX010000094.1:0-11438 GCA_036395055.1 Pyrinomonadaceae bacterium
CATTGGAAAATTGATTAAAGACGCTGCGCCGCAAGTCATTCCCGTTTTTGTTGCCGGGTTGGGAAATGATCTGCCGAAACAAGTGCTGGGTAACTGGAGAGGCGGTGAGAAGATTCGCATCCATTTTGGACCGCAACTTGATTTGTCGAACTACTTGTCTAAGAAAGATCACGTGCGGACGTACAAAGAGATCTCTGAGTTCGTGATGAGCAAGATTGGGGAACTTGGCGAAGCAGATCGCGCGAGACAGTAAACAGTAAACAGTAAGCAGCAAACAGCGCATATTAAGGCGGCGATGCTTCCGGCTGTCTACTGTTACTTCAAATGAGTCTTCCACTGGTAATCATCAATCCGGAATCTGCTGCTGGCGCCACGCGCGAGGCCTGGCCAAAGATCGCCAGCGACCTCGCGACGCATTTCGGATCATTCACGCCTAAGTTCACCAGACATCCAGGTGACGGAAGCGAGCTTGCTGCCAGCGCAGCGCGCAAGGGTACGAAGCTGATTATTGCCTGCGGTGGCGACGGAACGATTTCAGAGGTAGCTAACGGAATTCTGTCTGCTGGAAGCGATACGGAATTGGGAATCCTTCCCAGCGGCACGGGCGGAGACTTTCGTAGGACGATTGGCATTCCCGCTCGCTCGAGCGATGCGGCAAGGATCCTTCGCGGTGGCCAACCTCGTCTGATCGATGTCGGTAAGGTTACGTTCAGCAGGGACGATGGCGAGCAGGAATCACGTTACTTTCTCGGGGTAGCTTCATTCGGCATGAGTGCCGACGTGATCGCGCGCGTGAAGGAGGGCGGTCCTGATTGGCTGCCTGCCAAAGGGCCCAAATGGTTAACGGGCAGGGTTTCGTTTGGCGCTGCAATGCTGCAAACCGCACTACGGATGGAGCCTACACGAGTGATTCTCCAGATCGATGACGATCCGCCGCGTCACCTGACGGTCGCGAATCTTTGCGTTGCGAATGCGCGCTATTTCGGTGGAGGAATGAAGATTGCTCCCGACGCAAAGCTGAGTGATGGGAAGTTTGACGTGATTAGTATCGGCGATCTTGGAGCCGCTCAGATCCTGGGAAACGCGCCGCGATTGTACATTGGCGCACACCTCAGCATGGCGGGAGTAGGCCACACGCTGGCGGGGAAAATTATCGCTCGTCCCATCGAAGATCAGCGTATCGAGATCGAGGTGGACGGGGAAATCCCGGGTCTCCTTCCGGCGACGTTTCAAATCCTTCCCAAAGCTCTGCGTGTTCGTTGTCCTTAAGCATCGTGATGCTCTGACTGAGAAACCGCTTGCCAGTAAATTGGGAAAAAGGGTATAAATATCGCACCGAGCCTTTGATTATTATATGAATTTGATTTGTTTGGCACGGCGCTCTTCATGTATAGACAAATAACTGTTCTTGCGCAGAGAGTGATCCCTGCACTGCGGGGAGTTGTATAGTTTTTGCTCTTTGCAGCGTTGAAGTGTATCTGCCCAGCTCAACCGACGGAGGATTCGTATAGTGGATAGTGCGCTCAATCAAGAGCTATCCGCAGAAAACGCCACCACTTCGCAACCCGGGGAGACAGTCCCCGCCGCAGAACCGTCTCGCGAACCTGCGGGTGCCAAGCCTCCGCTGCCGCCTGCCGCGAAAACCGTATCCAAGCCCGCAGGGGCAGTTGTTGAGAGCACACCCGATCCGCCGGTCAACAAAATGCGGCGCAGGATAGTTTGGAGCAGCGTCGTCATATTCCTTGGCACCTGCTTCCTAATGTTTCTCCGGTTCTTCCTGCCGCGCTCCATTCTTGAGCCGTCCAGCAGGTTTTCCGTAGGCTTTCCCTCCGATTACGCGCTTGGTGTCGACACAAAATGGCAGCAGCAATATCGCATCTGGGTTGATAAAACTTCCGACAGAATCTTCGTGATCTACGCGCGCTGCACGCATCTCGGTTGCACTCCGGATTGGAAAGCGAGCGAGAACAAATTCAAATGTCCCTGCCATGGTAGCGGCTATGACAGTGAAGCGATCAACTTTGAAGGGCCGGCGCCACGGCCAATGGATCGCGCTCACGTCGAGCTGGACGCTGAGGGACAGATTGTGGTGGACATAGGCAAGCTCTACAAATGGCCCAAGGGCGAGAGAAATGAATTCAATGATCCCGGGGCGTACATTCCGCTATAACTCCTGAACCAAACTTGACGAGGTTTCATGGACGAAAAGCCTGATCAGAAAGAGACCAAGCAGTTAACTGGCGACGAAAGAGCCAGTGGGAGTCTTCTTGAAAAAGTGAAGGAAGGCAGTGCTGCGCTCAAGCAGCGGGCCATTGAGGAAGCGAAGACTTATAAAGACGTTCAGGACACACAACTTTGGAAGTCGATCTTTCGTGTGTCGCATGATCGCTCCGACCCTCGCAATCGTTCATTGGCTGTCCTCTCCAATGTTTTCCTGCATCTTCATCCGGCAAAAATCAATCGCGACGCAGTGCGCTACCAGTACACCTGGGGAATGGGCGGCATTACGTTTTATCTCTTCATTGTGCTGACGTTCACGGGCGTCCTGTTGATGTTCTACTACCACCCGACTAAGGTCGATGCCTTTCGCGACATTCTTTACCTCGAGCATGATGTCCCCTTCGGCAAGTTGCTCAGAAACATGCATCGCTGGGCGGCCCACTTGATGGTGATTACTACCTGGCTCCATATGTTTCGCGTGGTGCTGACCGGATCATATAAACGTCCACGTGAATTTAACTGGGGCGTAGGCGTTGTGTTGCTGGTTCTGACGCTCCTGCTTTCGTTTACTGGATATCTGCTGCCGGATGATCAGCTTGGTTTTTGGGCGGTGACGGTTGGCACAAACATGGCGCGCGCAACTCCGATGCTCGGTTCTGAAGGGCCTTTCGGTATTCAGCTTGGCATGACTCCTTTTAACGACGTACGTTTTGGGTTGCTGGGCGGCTCGATCGTCGACTCGAACGCCCTATTGCGTTCATACATCTGGCACTGCATCGGTATTCCACTGGTGGCCTCGATCTTTATGGCAGTTCACTTCTGGCGAATACGAAAAGACGGTGGCATCTCCGGCCCGGCGCCGGTAATGCTTGAATCGGAAATGAAGGTGGTGAAGAAGAAATAGGTTTCAGGTCCGATAACTTTAGTTCTCGAAGTCAGTACCGCCTGCGGTAGCGGCCGGGTAAGTTGGCGGCTCGTGAATCGACTGGTAAACCACCCGCTCCGCAGGTGGTACTGACAAACACTAGATGGCGAAGTCTAAATTCAACTTGAGCAGAGGTAAGTTAATAACTCTGGCGGTAGTTGTGCTCCTCCTGGTTCTGGCTATCTTTTTTGTCCAGGACTGGCATCAGCTCTGGACGATCTCATCCGCACCCGACAACGTGCCAATTGTGGCGATGCTTTTTCTCGTACCCTTTTTCACCTGGTTGGGAATCAAACAGTCGAAAGCAAACGATCGGCTAATCGAGCAATTGGAAGCAGATCCCAAACTAGCAAAGACGCATCATCGTAAAGTAGAGCCCTGGCGTCCGGGATGGGCGCGCGAAATTCACGTCTGGCCCTACCTCGTGCGCATTGAATTTCTGGCGGCGGTGATCGTCACCGTCATCCTTTATGTCTGGTCGATAACGCTGAATGCGCCGCTGGAGGAACCGGCAAACCCCAATCTGACGATGAACCCGTCCAAAGCTCCCTGGTACTTCCTCGGGTTGCAGGAGATGCTGGTTTACTTCGATCCATGGATTGCGGGTGTAGTGATGCCGTCAATCATTATGGTTGGCTTGATGGTCTTTCCTTACGTCGATTCCAATCCGCTGGGCAATGGTTACTACACGCTCAAGCAGCGCCGCTTCGCGGTGGGAATGTTTGCCTGGGGCTTTCTGATGTGGATCCTCCTGATAGTTATCGGAACTTTCATTCGGGGACCTGGTTGGATTTGGTTCTGGCCGGGCCAGACGTGGGATCACAACGCAGTCGTGTTCGACAAGAACATCGACCTCCACGACTGGATCGCAACCAGCCGCATCGGCAAGACACTACATCTCGGATTTCTGTCAGCGAATCCGTGGAAATTTATCTTTGGTTTATTGGTGGTGAGTGGCTTTTATATTGTAGGCGCCTTGTTTTTCCACTGGTTAATGACCGTAGACTTTAAGAAGCTTTCACTGCGTCCGCTGCGCTTGTTCCCGCAAGACGCGTTTGAGCAAAAGCTTTTAGCCAGAACAAGTCTGCTGCAATATCTGACTTTTCAGTTTTTCGCTGTAAGTGTATTGCTCGCGATGCCGGTGAAACTTTTGCTGCGCCTGGCGTTGACTATCAAGTACGTCTGGGTGACACCGTGGTTCAATATTTAGATCTACGGAGATCGACTTAAATCCCACCCGCTACCGCCGGTGGTACTGACGCTTTCTGATGAGTGCGGAGGAATGATCCCGAGTGGCGGATTCTACTGAAGCTAGCGAGTCGTTGGTAAAGAGAGAGCCAGAGGTTCCGGCACACGATCCCATTGTGAGTCGTTCTACCAGCGGCATCATGCTCATATGCGCCTTGCTGCTGACGGCAGTCCTCGCCTGGTCTCTCTATGATGAGGCCTTCGGCCAGCGCCCCTGGAAAGGCATGCAGCAGCAGTTCGTCAATCGCTACACGAAGTATCTGAAGAGCATCAAACCGCAAGCCGGTAAGACCGAGGCGGAGGTCAAAGAGAGCCCCGACTATCAGCAGCTCGACGCGGAAGCGCAAGGTGCTCTGGAGAAGGTCAAACCAGACATCGCTGAGATTGATCAGAAGGTGGCGCAAATTCAACGCGAGCTGGACGCCGTTACGGAGCCCTTCCAGAATCAACGCGGCAAACTCACGGTCATCAATTACGACGTAGAGATTGCGTCAAATAACGCCAAGGACAGATATCGCAAGCAGGCACAAGAGAAGCGAGCTGAATTAGTAGAGGTCGATCTTCCAGCAGCAGACGGTTCTGCAAAAACCACAACCCAGAAGATGAATTACGACCAACTTGAAAAGCTCTTTAACGATTTACGTGACGAAAAGGCGAGGTTGCTGGGACAAAAAGCTGACCTGCTCAAAGAGCCGACGGAACTCGGGAAGAAACGCGACGACTATCTAAAGCACCACATGACGGGTTTGGGGCCCGGCCAGATCGATGGACTGCTCCGAAAGATGGATCAATTTGATTACGCCATTCTGCCGCATCAGATCAGCGTCAATGAATTCAACATAGTCGATCGTTGCGAAGTGTGCCATGTCGGAATCCGCGAACCACTCGACCTTCGTCCCGAAGACCTGGCGCCCGATGGGCCAGGCAAGAAACCCGATAATCTTTCACGCGCGTTCGTGAGTCATCCCAACAGGGAACTTCTGCAAATACACACGCCGGATCGGTTTGGCTGCTCGAGTTGCCATTGGGGCAATGGTCGCGCGACGACGAGCGAAATCAAGGGCCACGGGCAACACAAGTTCTGGCTCTGGCCAATGTTTGAGAAGGAAAACACCGAAGCCGGCTGCCAGCAGTGTCACGCCAAAGATCGCGTCACGCAAGGTGCCGAAACGCTGAATCTCGGACGCGACCTTTTCTACCAGCGCGGCTGCATGGGTTGTCATCGCTACGAGGGCTTTGACCGCGAAACGGATGCTTTGGGAAACACTCGTCAGAGCATCAGTCAGCTCAAAGATCAAATTACCAGCAATCAGAAGCAAATTAGACTCGATGAAAGCCCGCCGGAAGGCACCACTGACGAAGAAGCTCAGAAGATGCTGGCGCAGTCGGAAGCTCTGAAGGTAACGAACAGCATTCTGGCTGCACGCATCGATCAGTTGAATTTGCAGTCGAAGTATTTGATGCAGGACCAGAAGAAGGTTGGACCAAACCTGAAGGACGTGCGTTTGAAACTCCGCAAGGAATGGATTCCGGTTTGGCTTTCGAACCCGCAAGCTTTTCGGCCCGGTACGAAGATGCCGACCTTCTGGCGCTTTGCTGAGGCCGACAGCGCTGCAAAGTTACCGGCGTTGCGCGATAAGGATGGGCAGGAACAAATACAAGCTATCGCCGCATACCTCTGGCAGGACGGCTTTGAGGGCGGCCTTCCGGCACAGCAGCGCGGAGACGCAGGACATGGGAAAGAGCTTTTTGAAACGCGCGGCTGTTTAGGTTGTCATTCAATCGGCGATGAGGAGAACAAGCTTGGCGGCACATTTGCCGCGAACCTGCAAAAGGTCGGCGAGAAGGCAAACTTCGATTACATCGTGCGCTGGATTCATAATCCGCGTGAACGGTGGGCTCCTTACTGTCTCAAAGAAAACCGCGATCTGACTCCGGAAGACTACGCAAAGCACAACTTGCCTTATGTGTTCGATACCGAGCTGCACTCGCGCTGCCCTAATGATGGTGCCGAGTTGCAAGTCCAAAACATGACGGTGATGCCGAATTTCCGTCTCTCGGAAACTGACGCGCGCGACATTGCCACCTATCTCTTCTCTTTATCATCGCCGCCGCAATATGACGCCGCGCCGTTCATGGACAATCCCGAGCTGAGAGACAAGGGCCACGCGCTAATCAAGCAATACGGTTGCGCCGGTTGCCACGAAATAAAAGGTTTTGAAGACGAACAGCGGATTGGCAAAGAATTGACGGTTGAAGGCGCCACGCCTATCGAGCGGCTCGACTTTGCCTTACTGACTAAGAAGGCCGAAGAGGGAAACGATCCGCTTGGCCTGCACGCGGAGGAAAAGGAGAAGCCCTGGTATAACCATAAAGGATTTTTTGAGCACAAGGTTGCCGATCCCTCTATCTATGATCAGGGTAAGGAGAAGGACCCCAAAGACCGCTTGCGCATGCCGCGGCCATATCTCACGCCGGAGTGGCGCAATGCGTTGACTACTTTTCTGCTTGGTAGTGTCGGCTCGGAAGGCTCAAACGTGCCGCAGTCGCTTTTTTACAATCCGCAGGACACGCGTCGGCAGGACATTCAGAACGGCTGGTGGGTAATCAAGAAGTATAACTGCATGGGTTGTCATCAGATTCAGGTCGGCCAGCGTTCCGTGGTGATGGACCTGCCCTTCTATCAAACTCCGGAAGGCAAGGATCTGTTGCCGCCGCGGCTGAGCAGCGAAGGCGCGCGCGTCGATCCGAGTTGGCTGTTGAGGTTTCTGCACGATCCATCGCTTAGCGGTGAAAAAACTCCAGCCGAGAATGCGGTCATAGCAAACGCAGAGCAAGCGGCGAAGAGCACAAATGCTTCGCCCGCCGGTGCGTCCAGCTCCGGCGCACAAGCGGCAAATGCCGGCACCACATCCACCGCCCCTGGCAGCACTAACGCTTCGTCTTCGGCTGGTAAATTGAACCCTCAGCCTGGTCTTGATCGAAATGGTGTGCGGCCTTATCTGAAGTTTCGCATGCCTACTTTTAACTTCTCGCCCAACGAGCTGCAGACGTTGGTGCGTTTCTTCATGGCCATGTCTGGCCAGCAGGAGCCTTATATTAAGGAGCCGCTGCAACCGTTGACTGAACAGGAAAAGTTAGTTGCGCGGCAAATGTTCACGTCTGGTACGCCCTGCCTGAAGTGTCACATCACGGGTGAGCCCACTCACGATGCTAAGGCAATCGCGCCGAATTTCCTCCTGGCGAGCGAACGCCTGAAGCCTGAGTGGACTTTTCGATGGCTCTTGGATCCGTCGCAAATAAGCCCGGGCACAGCTATGCCCACCGGACTCTTCCGCAAGGAAGGTGAACGCTGGGTCATCAACTTGCCAAATCCGCCGGCCAGCGCGAATGAATATCACGATGACCACGCACGGTTGCTGGTGCGCTATATGATGTTGCTGACACCTGACGAGCAGAGACGTTTGCTGGCGACGGCGCCGGCAACTCCGGCAGCACAACCCGCGCAGAAGGCACAGAATAAAGTTAAGAACAAAGGCGGGGAGACTACCGCGAACAGAACACGCCACCCGAAGCACCAGACTGTGGCCGCAATCAGAAATGTGAGAACTAACGCGCGTCCAGTAGGCATGTAATGGTATCGGGCCAGTGTGGCGGGTCTACTTCCCGTGTAGTCCCGTGCTAAAGTTATACGAAAGTTATTCTAATTTGGAGGAACTGATCATGTTTATGAAGCAGACCAAAGTCTGGCTGATCCTGACGATTGCTCTCTCACTCCTGGCACTCGCGTCAGCTTGCAGTAAACCGCCGGAGACAAGTGAGCCCGGAGCGACGCCGGCAGCAGGAGGTACCGCGTTTAAACCTAAAGGCAATGAAGGCTCGGTAACTGGAGCCGTTGCTTACACGGGAACTCCGCCCGCGCCCAAGAAAATCGACACTTCGGCTGATCCCGCTTGTGGCGCAAAAAACCCGAATCTGACGACTGAAGATAATTTGATAACGAATGGCAAGTTGGCCAATGCGTTCGTCTACATCAAAGACGGCACAACAGCCGACGGCAAGAAGATTACGGAATTCACTTTCCCGACACCTACCACGCCCATCACACTGGATCAGAATGGCTGCCATTACCGGCCGCACGTTCTCGGCGCGATGGTGAACCAGGACATCCAGATCACGAACAGCGATCCGACGACGCACAATATACACTTCACTCCCAAGAGCAACCCTGATTGGAACCAATCGCAGCCAAATGGCGCGCCGCCTTTAATGCATAAACTAACGCGCTCTGAGGTACTGGTTCCCGTCAAGTGTAATCAGCATCCCTGGATGAAGGCATACATCGGCGTCTTGAAGCATCCGTTTTATGCAGTCAGCGCTGAGGACGGCAGCTACACGATCAAGGGCGTTCCTCCGGGAACTTACACGGTCGTTGCCTGGCACGAAGGCGGAGCCGCGGGGACTGAAAAGACGATGTCAGTCACCGTTCCGGCAAACGGAAGCGCGAAGGCCGACTTTGCATTTGGCGAGGCTGCCGCGGCTGGCAGCAGACCCAGCCTCGAAATGATGCCGGCGCTAGAGGTGCCCATGTTGGGCCGGCACTGAGGATTTGGAATTAGGATTTTCGATTTGCGATTGGAGAGAGAAGTAAAAACTTCTTCAATCGCAAATCGGGATCGCCAATCAGAAATATGAACAGGGGTGTGCATCGTTTCGCGCGGCTGGTTGCTTGCGCGACTTTTTTCCTGATAATTGCCGGCGCGCTGGTGACTAGCCACGATGCGGGATTGGCGACCTCTGATTGGCCGCTTTCTAATGGCCAGTTTTTCCCAAAAATGGTTGGCAATCTCTTCTGGGAACATGGTCACCGGATGGTGGCGGGCACCGTCCTGGCTTTGACGCTAGTGTTCACGATCTATCTTTTCTTGCAAGAGAACCGGCTCTGGGTGCGAATGCTGGGACTGCTGGCACTTCTTAGCGTGTTAGCGCAGGCTGTGCTGGGTGGCCTGACTGTAAAGTTGATGCTGCACTACGGAATTTCCGAAGCCCATGCAACGCTGGCGCAGCTCTTTTTTTGCAGCACCGTGAGTCTGGCAGTTTTCACTTCACCAGGTTGGATGAAAGACCGGCCCTTGATTGAAGAGCAGGGAAGTTTGCCGCTTCGTTATCTTTGCGTAGCAGCGGCGACCGCGATCTTTTTGCAATTGATCATTGGCGCAACGCTGCGGCATTCAGCGACCTGGGATCAGCCGCTACCGTTAGATTTATTGCTAACACACGTGGGCGGCGCGATTGCCGTAACCCTACTGTTGGGAAGCGCAGCCTTAATAATCTTGCGGCGTCACGCCGGCGAAACTTTTCTAACGCGGCCGGCGATGGTTGCTCTTTCATTGCTGGCTTTGCAGTTGCTTTTGGGGGGCGCGGCTTACATCACCAGGCTAGCTTCGCCAAATGATCCGCAGCCATTGAATCCAATGGTGGCAATCACGGTGGCGCATGTAGCATGTGGGGCCTTAGTATTCGCGACCACGATAGTTTTGACTTTAAGGACATTCAAAGTGTTGCGTTCCGCCAGCGAGTCATTTGAGTTTGCTGTTGGTGAGAGTTCAAGAAGTTTACAGTTCAAGCTTTAGCTTGCCGGGTTAACCTGGAGTCGAGCTTGTAGTCCAACGACCTAAAGCTTGAACTCTGAACCCCAGCGCCTTTGATCAAGGTTTCTGATGGAAGAATTTGCAATAAATCTTAATCCTTCGGCGGTTGTGCAAATCGAGCGCCTTAGCACTCGCGAGCGATTCGCCGCCTACATGGAGCTTACAAAACCCCGCATCACTTTCCTGATCGTGCTCACGTCGGCTGCCGGGTTCGCCTTAGCTTCGCATGCCAGTGTTAACTATGCAGCGATGGTTAGTGCGATGGTTGGTATCGCATTACTCTCGTCGGGAATCGCCACGATCAATCAGTATATGGAGCGCGACCTTGATGCGCTCATGAGGCGTACTGCCAATCGACCGTTGCCATCAGGAAGGCTTTTGCCGCTGCAAGCATTAACTTTTGGTGTGGGACTAATTGTTGGCGCCGAGATCTATCTGGCAGTCCTGGTAAATCCCCTGACGGCGTTACTGGGCTTGACGGTAATCGCAGGTTACTTGTTTGGGTATACGCCACTGAAGACAAAAACTTCGTTATCGACGATGGTGGGTGCCTTTCCCGGAGCAGTGCCACCATTAATTGGCTGGGCAGCCGCGCGTGGATCTATTGGTCTCGAAGCCTGGGTGCTGTTTGCGATTTTGTTCCTATGGCAGTTTCCCCACTTCCTGGCGATTGCCTGGATGTATCGCGAGGATTACAGTCGTGCCGGAATTCTCATGCTGCCGGTGGTTGAACCCGATGGGCGTGTTACCGCGCAACAAATTGTCGTCTACACCGTGCTGCTGTTGCCGGTAAGTTTGCTTCCAACTGCACTCGGCATTTCCGGCAAAGTTTATCTCTACGGCGCGGTCGTTTTGGGTTTGCTATTTCTCTACAGTAGTCTGCGCGCAGCCTTCTCCAAATCGAGACACGAGGCGCGACGGTTGTTGCTGGCTTCAGTTATTTATCTGCCTCTTCTATTTATCTTGATGGTCTTAAACCGGTAAATCGTAAATGGTAAATAGTAAATGGTCGACCAATTATCTTCGTTTCGATTCCCAGCCGACCGTTCTGACTATTTACTATTCACGATTTACCATTTACCCAAGGAGTAGCCGATGGGACGAGCTCTTGCGGTTATTATCTGGATCCTGACTCTGGGTTCAGTGGGCCTTTTCTTCGTAAAGAAGTGGTGGTTTCCGGAAGCCATCTCTGCTCACGCGGCCGCCCTTGATCGTCAGTTTCTGCTGACAATCATTGTTGTAGGAATTGCATTTACTGCTGCCCAGGTCGGTCTGGGCTACGTGGTTTGGAAATATCGTGACCGCGGCCAAAGTGATCGGGCGGTCTATACCCACGGCAGCAATCGGCTGGAGGTTGTCTGGACGGTTGTGACGGCAGTCATCTTTATCGGACT
>DASWDX010000095.1:0-7097 GCA_036395055.1 Pyrinomonadaceae bacterium
CCGGTGCAGGTTTATCAGTTGACTGGATCCACGTTATTAGTGGGCCTATTAAGCGCGTCGGAATTCGTTTTCATCCTCCTGATGGCGTTTGTCGGCGGCGCTTACGCTGACTTTATCGACAAACGAAAAATGTTGCGGCTGACGGAGGTTGGGCAAACTCTCGTGACCGCCATGCTGGTCTTCAACGCGACGCTGCCGCGTCCGCAGGTTTGGCTGCTATTTGTGTGCGCCGCGCTTCATGCGGGACTAGTCGCTTTGCAGCGTCCTTCGTTTGAGTCGCTGATGCAAAAAATAGTGCCGCTGGAACTAATGTCGTCGGTGAGTGCTTTGAATTCACTGCGTTGGAATGTGACAACAATATTGGGCCCTTCGATCGCCGGAATTATCCTCGCGAGATACGGCGCGACCACCGCTTACTCCATAGACCTGGTAACCTTTGTTGCCTCCCTCACGGCCGTGTTCCTTATTCGCGCTGTGCCAGCGCCCACGCAAATCGAAGAACGTCCAACATTGAAGTCCGTCGGCGAAGGTTTGCATTACGCCTGGAGACGTAAAGAGATTCTCGGAACGTATCTAATTGATATGAACGCCATGTTTTTCGGAATGCCAACAGCGCTCTTTCCAGCGATGGCCGCAAAATTCGGCGCCGGCACGGTTGGGTTTTTCTATGCTGCACCATCGGCGGGCGCGCTCGTTGCTACGCTGACTTCCGGTTGGGCAAAGCAAGTCAATCGTCATGGCTTGTTCGTCGCGCTGGCGGCCGCGCTCTGGGGCGTGGCCATAATCTTTTTTGGTTTGGCACAAAATCTCTATTTGGCTTTATTCTGTCTCGCGCTTGCCGGAAGTTTCGATATGATTAGCGGAGTCTTCCGAATGACAATTTGGAGTCAGACAATACCCCACTACTTGCGCGGCCGGCTGGCCGGATTAGAAATGATCAGCTACACCTCCGGACCAAAACTCGGTGATGCCGAAGCCGGAGTCGTTGCCACTCTTTTCAGTGTCAGAACCTCGATCGTCTCGGGCGGAATTTTGTGTGTGCTCGGAACCGCCGTAATCTCTGCTTTGATTCCGCAATTCATCAGTTACCACGGAAGCGCGGGCATCAAACAAAAGGAGCTGGAAGAAGCAATGCGCGAAGCTGAAGCCAGGAACCTGCTGGTGGATTGACGCTCGCACTTAATAGCTTCAAAAAGGAGAAATTCCATGGAGCTTCCCCTGACCCCGTTAGAATTCGCTCGTCGCACACGCAAACTCTATCCCCAGCGAACCGGTGTGGTTGATGGTGAGTTACGTTTGACCTACGAACAATTCTTCACACGATGTGATCGCTGGTCGGCTGCTTTACAGGCACTCGGGGTCCGACAAGGCGATCGGGTTGCTTACATCGCCCCGAACACTCATGCGCAGCTCGAGTCGTTTTATGCCGTGCCTCAGATCGGCGCAGTCCTGGTACCCCTTAACTACCGGCTAACCGCTGATGACTTCGTTTACCTCATCAACCACAGCGGCTCGAAGATCGTCTGCGCCCATTCTGACTATCTCGAAGCAATCGATGGCATTCGTCCACAGTTACCAAATGCCGAAGCTTTTGTAGCACTCGAAGGAACTGTGCAGGATAGTCCGGCGGGCCGGCAGGGTTGGCTAAGTTACGAGAAACTTCTGAGCGCGACGAGTACAGATTTTTTCCGTCCTGACATCCAGGAAACTGATCTGCTTACGATCAATTACACCAGTGGCACTACATCGAAACCCAAAGGTGTAATGATCACGCATCGCAACGCTTATATAAATGTGGTGGGGACGCTAATCCATCACCCCATGTCGCTTGCCGATCGTTATCTCTGGACGCTGCCTATGTTTCATGCCAATGGCTGGACATTTGTGTGGACTGTAACAGCCGCCGGGGCGACCCACGTATGTCTGCGCAAAGCCGATCCGGTTGGCATCTTCGAGCGTGTCAAACACGAATCCATCAGCATGCTTTGTGCGGCCCCGACGGTTTTGATCAGTATCGCCAATGGCCCGGAGGAGCTAAGGCGCGAAGCGCGGCGGGGTGTAAGAATCCTGACTGCTGGTGCGCCGCCGGCCGCTGCAACCATCGAGCGCATCGAGGGCGAACTCGGCTGGGTAATAACGCAAGCCTACGGACTAACGGAGACGTCGCCGTTTATCACGATCTGCGAACCCAGACCGGAACATGAAGAACTTGCCGGCGCGGAGAGATCGGCGATCAAAGCGTGCCAGGGAGTTGAGTTGCTGACATCAGGAGAATTGCGTGTCGTGGATGAAGAGGGATGCGAGGTCCCGCGCGACGGCGAGACGCAAGGTGAGATCATCGTTCGCGGCAACGCCGTGATGAAGGGTTATTATGAAGACCGTGAGGCTACTGACGCAGTCATGCAGGGCGGCTGGTTTCACACCGGCGATGCGGCGGTTGTTCACAAGAGCGGCTATGCCGAGATCAGGGATCGCTTGAAGGACGTAATTATTAGCGGCGGTGAGAACATTTCCTCCGTGGAAGTTGAGGGAGTATTACTGCGCCACCCCTCAGTGCAGGAAGTTGCAATCGTGGGTCTGCCTCACGAGCGCTGGGGTGAGTCGCCGCAGGCGTTTGTAGTTTTGAAGGCAGGAGCCAGGGCGACCGAAGCGGACTTACTGGAGTTTGCCCGCGCGCATCTGGCCCACTTCAAAGCGCCACAAGGTGTAACATTCCTTGCGGAACTCCCGAAGACCGCGACCGGCAAAGTTCAAAAGTATGTACTCCGAGGAAGGCCTGCGATCGCGAAACAGTAAGGCCCGAAGAAATTCTGGATGAAGCAATCAGCGAAAAAGCGAAAGGCTGATACTGGCGAAAAGCATCTTGAGCGCGTACGGCGGATTTGCATGGCGCTGCCTGAGACGGTGGAAAAGATTTCACACGGCGAGCCAACTTTTTTCGTCCGCAAGAGAGTGTTTGCAATGTGTTCCAACAACCATCACAACGACGGGCACATTGCCGTGCTGCTACCTGCGGCGATCGGCGTCCAGGCGGCATTGATCCAGGCGAATCCTGAGAAGTTTTACAGGCCTCCTTACGTGGGTGTACGCGGCTGGATTGGCGTCGAGCTCGATCGGGTTGACGATGAAGAGTTAGCGCTTCATGTGCAGGAAGCGTGGCAATTAATTGCTCCGGAAAAACTGCAGGCCCTCTTGAAGAAGGACTAGCCATAACCAGGAGCGGGGGCGAGCCCGCCTTCCATACCCAGAGCTTCAGAGAGTTGAAGGACTTCTTATTGATTTGAAAGGCTTTCAACGTAGAGCAGACATAGTCGACAGGAGAATCTCGCAGGTTGGGACGGCGGGCTTGCCCCCGCTCTTACGTGATACGAAATTAATTCAATGAGCTTCAGCTCCGGCACTCGAAGGTCCGTCGAATAATGAAAAAGTTTCTGAAGGTTTTGCTCGCGTTGTTTGTGATCGCGGCGATAGCTTTCACCATCTTTTGGTTCGCGCGCCCCGCAGACATTTCTTTTGACGAAGTTCGGGCCAGCGTTCCAAACGCGGAATACAGCCACTTCGCTGATATCGACGGCGTGCGCATTCATTACCAGGAAAAAGGAACTGGAACTCCGCTGCTCTTGCTTCACGGTTTTACCTCGTCAACCTATTCGTGGAAAGACGTGTTCGAGCCTTTGTCGAAAACGTTCCGCGTGATTGCCGTTGACTTCAAAGGCTTCGGCTTTTCCGATAAACCCGATGGCGATTATTCAAGGAGCGCACAGGCAGCATTGATCGCGCACCTGCTCGATTATTTGAAAATTGACCGGGCATGGTTATGCGGCAACTCGATGGGCGGTGAAATCGCGCTGAATGTCGCGCTCATAAATCCGCAACGTATTGCGGGATTAATTCTTATCGACAGCGGCGGCGTGAAGGTGCCAGGCAGCGGCTCACTTGCGCCCGGTTATCTTCTTATTCCGGTTGTGGGCCGTGTCTTGACGGCGCTGTCGTTAACCTCAGACAAACTCGTTCGCCAGGGTTTGGAAAAAAGTTTCTACGACCGATCGAAAGTTACCGAGGAGCGCGTGGCAACCTATTATCGTCCGCTGCAAACACGCGGAGGGCAATTGGCCGCCCTGCGCGCTCGTACTCAGGCAGACCGGCTGCCAATTGAACAGAACTTGAGCAGAATCAATGTGCCAACTCTAATTATCTGGGGAGCGCAGGACGCGCTCATTCCGCTTGAGGCAGGGCGCAAGATGAGTTCGCTTATCAAAAACTCGAAACTGGTAGTGTTTGAGAATTGCGGTCACCTGCCAGAAGAAGAAATGCCCGCTCGGGTCGTTAACGAAGTGGAACCGTATATAGCCGGCAGGAATCAAACCAAAAATGATTGATTCAAGCTTGAAGCAACTGCTTGTTCAGTCGGATCTGAGAGAAAACGCTTGCGTTGCACTTCGACCTTGAATTCGCGAATAATCAGTAATTGACATGAAGAGAGTTGCGAAAAACTATCCTTACGTTAAGCGGCAAGATCCCTTTCCATTCGTACTTGAAGAGCTTAGTTCGCTGCGTCCTACCGTCAAGCGGCTATTTGGTTTCACGAGTGTCTACCTCGATGACAAACTTCTCTGCTCGCTTCGCGATAACATCAAGCAGCCTGGAAGCAACGGCATGTGGTTGTACACAACAACGGAGCATGTGGAGAGTCTTGGGAGAGAGTTTCCTCAGTTACCAAAGCGGCAACTCTGGCGTTCAGGCAAAAAAGCCTGGGTAATTCTGGCGTCCCGGCTGGAAGAATTTGAGGAGTACGCCTTTAAAGCATGTGAGCTAATATTGAACGGCGACCAGCGGATAGGACGGATAACACGCAGCATTCGAACCGGAAGGGCCGGGGTAACAAAGGGGTTGAACAAACCATCCCATGTGCGCACGCTCCGGCTGGTAAGCATACACCCCGGTCACGCTAGCCGGCACCGGCTTGACGAGTGATCCTGACAAAGCCAATGATCCCCCCTGGCGCGATGGAAACCGGACTTTTTTCCTGGAAAAATTCCCGATTCGTCATAATCCAATTACTGCTTGAAACAGATCGTCCGGAGTAAGTTATGTTTAGTTCCAAATCATTAACAGTGACTACATGTTTGGCCGTTCTGTTGATTTGTCTTTCCAGCAGTGTCTATTACTCTCCGGTTGCGGCGCAAACCAGCGAGAGCATCGCGAAGTTGAAACAGGAGGCTATCGACCTCACCAGGCAGACAAAATATACGGAAGCGCTGCCACTGCTGGAAAAGATTGTTACTGCCGAGCCGGAAAATGCAGAGATGCAGTTTTATCTTGGTTTCGCCCTGGTTGCACAAGCTACTAACACCAGCGACGAAGCCCAGCGCAAAGCACTGCGCGTGCGCGCTCGCGAGACTTTTGTAAAATCAAAAAAGTTGGGCGTTAGAGAGCCGGTAGTTAACGCCTTGATTCAAGCTATTCCTCTAGACGGCGCTGACGGTGCGGCCTTTTCGCAAAACATCGCAGCCAATAGCTTGATGACCGAAGCGGAAGCTTTGTTTTCGCAAGGCAAGCTCGATGAAGCGCTTAAAGACTACCAGCAAGCGCTGGCGCTCGATCCAAACCTTTACCATGCAGCGCTTTTTGCCGGCGATGTGTTTGTACAAAGGGGTGATTTCGTGGAGGCCGAGGGATGGTACAAGCGCGCGATAGCAATTGATCCGAATCGAGAAACTGCTTACCGTTACTCCGCGACGCCTTTGATGAAACAAGGCAAGACCGAGGCTGCGCGCGACCGCTACGTCGAGGCTTTCATTACTGAGCCTTACAACCAGTTTGCTCGTGCAGGTCTGATTCAATGGGCGGAAGCCACCAAGACTCCTCTGGCACATCCGGACATCGATATTCCAACTAATGTCACTTTTGACGACAAGGGCAACGCAAAGATCAATCTCGACTCTAACGCTTTAATAGGCGGCAAGGATGACGGGTCGTTTGCCTGGATCTCTTATGGCGCTACACGCTCGACCTGGGGGAAAGAACAATTCGCCAAAAGATTTCCGCAGGAGCCGGCCTATCGCCACAGTTTAGCTGAGGAAGCAGAAGCTTTGCGTAGCGTCATAACGCTCGCGACTGCCGACAAGAAAGTCAAGAATCTGAGCCCTTCACTGGCAAAATTGAAGAAGCTCAATGACGAGGGTTTGCTCGAAGCTTACATACTCCTGGCGCGTGTGGATGAAGGTATTTCGCGCGATCACCCAGCCTATCTTAAAGAGAGCCGGGATAAGCTGCGCCGGTATATGTTGGAGTATGTTGTGACTGGCGGTGGAAACTAAAATTCTGTAGGAGCGTCCCGCAGTGGGGCGCCCCGCATCGAGCGAAAAAGGGGTGCCCACAGAGGTGTACCCCTTCAGTTTTAAGGTTAAGGACTCGTCTTCTTCGCCTCGGCGTCGTCTTTCTTCCTAACGTAAATCTCGCCGCGCGGCACCAACCCCGCCTTGTTTGCCAGCGTAAAGACTGCCGACTCAGCCAAATCTTTATTGTCCAAACGGAAGCTGGCAACTCCCGCCACGCGCGTATCGGGGTCGCTGTATTGCACTGTCAGGTAACGAACTTTCGTCTTGATCCAGCCAAGCGGAAATAGGTAAGGAACGTTGCTTGCCACAGTGGCGGCGGAAGGTCGTCTCTTCTGCGTATCGGCAAAAGTCGAGGTTACGGCATTGTACGGAATAAAAAACAAGTCCTTCTGATCCTTGCGAAAAAGCAGACGTTCATTGGTGTCGTCGAAGGTTAATGTGCCTTCCATGGTCTTGTTGTAGCCAAAGACACCGCCTTCATATTTCGCGTTCATTGTTTGCGGAGCTGCGGGAGGTGCCGCCTTGGTCGCATCTGCCGCCGTGCTTGTGTCAATCGTTCGCGGGCGCTGAGCACATATCGCGACCGCCATAATCATCGTCAACAAAAACATACTAATGAACTTCATTCCGTTAGCCTCCACCGACGTTCAAATCATTTGGCGAATGGCCGCACTCGCTCGGCGGCTTCTTTAAAATCAGTGTCACCTGGCGCCAGGCTCAAGCCTTTCTGATAAGCATCCAACGCTTTCGCATATT
>DASWDX010000096.1:0-6744 GCA_036395055.1 Pyrinomonadaceae bacterium
TAAGACTCCATCTCGCCAACCTCTTCGCCAAAACTAATCGCGGACTGTTACTGGACATTTTTGTTTTCGTGCTGAATGTCTTCCTGATGCGTTTGTTAACGCGCCAGCTCATGAATCTCTTTGGTCAGGTCTCGGCGGAAGAGCCTACGGCACAACTATTGATCGGACTTACCTTCCTGGCCATGTGGATCTTGCCAGCCGCAGGTGCCGTTCTGAAACGCTGGCATTTTCACCAGCGCCGCAAAGCTCGAGACATAACGCTGGAATCGGAAGAAACCACACTTGGTGGCTGTTTGTTCAACCCGATCTTTTATTTCTGTCTGAACCTGGTTATTGCTTCGGCAATCATGGCTAGCCTGGGCCAATTTGTCTTCGGAAGGCGTTTTGACAGCGGCTCAGTTTTCGTTCCGATGATCTTCGGGATTTTGATTCTTACCATCGTCCAGACCTTCCTCATCTACCGTTATTTCTCGCCGCCCAAAAAACCGCCGTCAGAGTTTTTGCGCAGTCCACAAAGCGAAATGCTGGGCGATGTCTGTATCTTCCTGAACATGATTCTGTTTCAGGTGTTCTGGAACATGTTGACGTTCCACGGGCTGGGCCATCCTTCAGGACCGGCAGAATTTATCGGCAGACTCTTCATTCTTATTTTTCTCGCGCTGCTGATCTGTTTCCCACCGCGCATGTTTTATCTCGCGGAAGACATCAATCGCCCGCGAACGTGGGTAACAATGCTGCTCGCCAATTCGCCAGTACTGTTTCGCGTACTAATCGGAACGGGCTCGAGTTCGAGCATGGGCTGGTGAAGACCCAGCAAACGGCAAACAGTCAACAGTACACAGTCGACAGTAGGCAGTCAGTACCTAATGAAACAGTAGCCAGTGGAGTGCCGACTGCAGACTGTGAACTGTAGATTGCCGACTGTGGACTGGCGACTATAGACTGTCGACTATCAGCACAAAGGTTGACTTTCATTCTAAGCTGCAATAGAAAGCAAACTGAATTTTCAAGTTTCCTCGTGTCGCATTAACCTGCCTACAAAAAGGAGTGCCCGATGAGCAGAATTATTGTCGTGGCCTTAGTAACAATCACAGGAGCGTCAGTTGCTGTGGGACAGTATGCCAGAGGGTGAAAGATGACGCATGGCAATGCCACCGTCGAATGCTGATACGTGTCTACCGTCTACTATCTCTGTCTAGTCGAACTAATTAACAAAAGGAAACGAAATAATGCGTGAACTATCCGACGACGTAATCATAAGTACATTGTCGCGTCGCAAGTTTATGGAACGCGCAACGCTGCCGGCCTTATGGGTCGCAGCTGCAGGTAACACAACTGCAAACGAGGGTGCGGCACGGGCGAGAAACCACGCCGCAGCGAAACAAGCTGGACCACGCCGCATTAAAAACCAGCCTGTCAAATTTGTGACACTCGATGCGAAGCCCGCGCCCATCAAGCTGGACCTTCCAAAAACCGTGGTGATCGTCGTTGACATGGAGAACGACTTTGGTAGCAAGGGTGGAATGTTTGATCGTGCCGGCATCGACATTTCGATGATTCAAAAGGCCGTCGCGCCAACGGCAAACGCCCTGGCCGCGGCCCGCCGTGCCGGAATCAAAATTGTTTACCTGAAGATGGGGTACCTACCTGACCTCTCGGACCTGGGTGCACCCGATTCCGTGAATCGCCTAAGACACCTGCAAATGCACGTAGGAACAGCGATGACTGCCCCTGATGGCAGAAAAAGCCGCATCCTGATTCGTGATAACTGGGGAACTGACATCGTTCCAGAGTTGAAGCCGCAGACCGGCGACGTCGTAATGTACAAAACGCGATTCAGCGGTTTCTACAAAACCGAGCTCGAGGCGCTCCTGAAAACTTTGGGAGCCAGACATCTCATCATTACCGGCTGCACTACCAGCATCTGCGTGGAGGCAACAATTAGAGATGCCATGTACCGGGACTACTTGCCTGTCTTATTAGCGGATTGCACAGCTGAACCTATCGGCTACGGTCTGCCGAGAAGTAATCACGAAGCTTCGCTGCTGACTATCCAGGTATTGCTCGGTTGGGTTTCAAATTCGGAGGAGTTTACGAAAGCCATTGAAGCCTGATCGCTGTTTACTGTTTACTGTTTGCCTGTTTACTTGCTTCCGCTATTTACTATTCACCATTTACGATTCACCACTTTCGACTGTCGACTGTTTACTGTTTCTAGGGTGAAACGAAATGAAACCGATCAGGCTGTTTTCTGCCGTAATAGCTCTCACAGTTCTGCTCTGCGCCGGCGTGGGACGCGCCCAGGTGACGGCGATCAAAGCTGGAAAGCTTGTCGATCCGGATTCAGGCACTACCACAATCAACCAAATCATTATTGTTGAGGGCACGAAGATCAAAGCGGTGGGTGCGGGCTTGCCGATTCCGGCAGGTGCAACGGTAATCGACCTGTCAAGGTCTACGGTACTGCCGGGACTGTTCGACGCTCACACGCACATGTGTCAAACGACTTCACCGGATAATCGTGATTTGTTTACCACTGACATTCGCGAGCCCGGCACATATCGCGCGATTTTAGGCGTGGTCAACGCGCGGGCAATGCTTGAATCCGGCTTCACCACTATCCGCGACGTCGGCAACAACGGAAATTACGCAGATACGTCCTTGCGCAAAGCGATTGAGGAGGGTTTAGTGCCGGGGCCAACGATAGTAAACGCCGGACGCATTATTGCGCCGTTCGGTGGGCAATATCATCTGCAACCTGAAAGGCGCGAGCTGGGCCAGCCCGAATATCTTTTTGCCGACACGCGCGATGAAATGAGGAAAGCGATTCGCGAAAACATTCACTTCGGCGCGAAGGTCATCAAGATTGTGGTGGACGACCAGCAATACATCTATTCTGTCGATGACATCAAGTACATTGTCGCCGAAGCGGCCAGCGCGGGTCTTAAGGTCGCGGCCCATTGCCTGACGGAGCAGGGTGCGCGCAATGCTGCAGAGGGTGGCGTCGCCTCCATCGAACACGGTTTTCGTATGTCAGATGAAGCGTTGCAGATTGCCAAACGAAACAACGTCGTGCTGGTGGGTACGGAGTTTACGGAACAGGCGGCCGAGTACCTGGGACTGCCGCCGCCGATTGCCAAACAATTTCACGACGTCTTTATCGATCGTCTAAAACGGGCGTACAAGATCGGTGTCACGATGGCTTACGGCACGGACACATTCTTTGCGGTTGAAGGGCAGACACGCGGCACACTTGCTATTTCGTACATTGACAGCTTCATCGAAGCAGGCGTGCCGGCAAAGGATACTTTGCGAATCATGACTACGAACGCCGCGCGATTGCTTGGCGTTGATAAACAACGAGGTGCAATTAAGGCCGGACAGGCCGCCGACATAATTGCAACTCCCGAGAATCCACTCGATAACCTCCTTACGCTCAAGCAAGTCTCTTTCGTAATGAAAGATGGCAAGGTCTTCAAGCCGGCCGCGGGATCGCGATAGGCACGTAATAGTCCGACGATGAGGCACGTCCTGGCTCTCGCGTTTAGGACGCGTAGTCATCTACCCGCCTGCTGCCCTGCCGTCTGCCGAGCCCCGGTTGTAAAATGTCAATAGCAACCGAATAATCCAGTGTCAGAAAAACTTCCAGGCTAATGCCATCGCAACCGATTACTCGACGAACTGTCCTCAGCTACCTTGATGATTTCGCAACTCGCGGTAGCTCGATTGCGATTGCACAGCGGCGAGGATTGCGAACGGTGCGCTGGTCATACGAGCAACTTGCTCGAGATGCGCACAGGTTTGCCCGTGAGTTGGAAGCTCGGAACATCAGCCGCGGCGAACGGGTGCTGTTCTGCGGCGAGAACTCGCCTGAATGGCTCGCGGCATTTTTCGGATGCCTGTTGTGTGGCGCAGTCGCTGTGCCGCTCGATAAAGAGAGCGCGCCGGAGTTCATCCTCTCGGTGCAGCGACAGACGGAAGCAAAATTAATGCTCGCAAGCGACAACTTACCCGCCGCCCGATGCTTGAAGATTCCGGTTCTCCGTCTGGAAGGTTTAAGTGAAGGCATTGCACACCACTCTGCCGCGCCCTATCCAGTTGAAGCCATTGGTGAAGAGACGCTGGTCGAAATCATCTTCACTTCCGGTACCACATCTCAGCCGAAAGGCGTGCTGCTCACGCATCGCAATCTTCTCGCGAACCTGCTGCCGCTTGAAGCTGAGATCAAAAAGTACATCAAGTGGGAGCGATTCTTTCACCCGATTCGTTTCCTTAGCCTCGTTCCTTTGAGCCATGTCTTCGGGCAGTTTATGGGCGTCTTCGTGCCGCAGCTCATCGGCGGTGAAGTTCACTTCCAGCAATCTTTTAGCCCTTCGGAGATCGTCCGGACGACGAGGAAAAATCAAATCTCCGTGATTGTCCTTGTGCCGCGCCTACTTGAGGGATTGCGTGAGTGGGTTGAACGAGACTACGCCGCGCGCGGTCAGTTAGCAGAGTTGCGCGAGTGCGTTGCCGCTGCCGAAGGAGCGAGCGCCTTGCAACGGTGGTGGACGTTTCGCCGTTTGCACCATCTTTTCGGTTGGAAGTTCTGGGCATTTGTTTCCGGCGGCGCCACGCTCGATGAGGAGACTGAGACTTTTTGGCGCAGGCTCGGCTTCGCCGTACTGCAAGGATATGGCATGACGGAGACCTCCTCCCTCATCTCTGTCAATCATCCGTTCAAGCAGAGTCGCGGCTCCGTCGGTAAATTGATGCCCGGTTACGAACTCAAGCTCGACGAGGACGGTGAGATCATGGTGCGCGGCGCAAGCGTCTCGGCCGGCTATTGGACAAGCGGCGGTATCTCGAAACGCACCGAAGACTGGCTTCGCACAGGCGACATTGGCGCGATGGACACTACGGGCACCCTCTACTTCAAAGGGCGCAAGAAAGACGTGATCGTTACGGCTGCCGGGTTGAACATCTATCCGGAAGACCTCGAGGCGGCACTCAACCGTCAACCCGAGGTGCGCGCAAGCTGCATAATCAAATGGAAAGGTCTGCGCGGAATTGAACCGCTCGCTGTCATCATCTTGCGCTCTCCCGAGGCAAGCGCAGAGGCGGCCATCAAGCGCGCTAATAGCCAACTCGCGGAGTATCAGCAGATTCGTCGCTGGTTCGTTTGGACAGGGATTGACTTTCCACGAACCGCTACACACAAAATCCTCACGCGTGAGGTTGCCGCCGTAGTCGAACAAGATATCCACACGGAAAACGAGAGAGCGGTAGAGGACGCAACTAATGATGCCGTCTCCTCCCCTTCTGCCTTCGTCTTTTCTCACGTTGCGCGCGCAAAGGGAAGTGCTTCACTGAGGCTCGATCCTTTGGCGGAACTCTCGGACCTACCGCTGGATTCGTTAGGGCGTGTCGAACTATTGAGCGCACTGGAAGACCGCTATCAAATCGATATTGACGAAGCGGCATTCACCGCAGCGACTACGGTCGGCGATGTTGAGGGGATCGTTCGCGGAGAGATCGAAGCACAGGTTGCGCCTTACCCTTATCCAAACTGGACCTACGCGCGTTTCGGCAAATGGATACGAACTTTACTCTTTTACACAATCATCATGCCGATCACACGCTTGATGAGCCGAATGGAGGTTGAAGGCAGTTCGCATCTTAAACAGATTGCCGGGCCAGCATTGTTCATCGCCAACCACGTAACGCTTGCTGATCACGCGCTTATTCTCGTGGGGCTGCCCGTGCCCTTCCGTCACCGATTGGCGATAGCAATGGATGGCGAACTCTTGCGCGATTGGCGGCATCCGCCTGAAGGAACGAATCTATTTACGCGAGTACTATGGCGGACGCAGTATGTGCTCATCCGGCTGTTCTTCCACGTCTTTCCGCTCCCCAAACGGAGTGGTTTTCGCCAGAGCTTTGTTTACGCGGGCGAGTGCGTGGACCGAGGCCAAAGCGTGCTCGTCTTTCCCGAAGGAATGCGTGCGCCTCAGGGTCAGATGCAAACGAGTCCATTCCAGACAGGCATCGGGCTACTTGCCAAAGGTTTAGACGTTCCCGTTGTGCCAGTGAAGCTTGCCGGTTTATACGAACTCAAGCGACGCAAAAAGTATTTCGCATCTTCCGGCGAGGTTCGGGTAATTTTCGGTGAGCCGATTAGCTTTGATTTGGAAATGGATCCGGCAGAGATCACTAGAGAATTGGAGCGCCGCGTGGCTGCGCTTTGATAGGCAAAACAGTTTCAATGAGCTGACTGCCGTCCGTGAACTGGACCAACCTTGGCGTGGACGGATCTTTATAGGGCATTCCTCAGATGAATACATCGTTTCCCACCGTTCGTTCTTCAATATCAAGTGTGGTCGGTTTTGACGACTTTCCCTTCCCGCGCACTCATCGGGGCGATGTTCAAGTAGTGGGGACTGTGTACACAGGGCTGCGACTTGATGGGATCATCAGCGGGCGCATTCGTAGAGATGGTGTGAATGCTACAGATAGGTTGACTCATTTGATCCGAGGCTCAAGATTCGCTCCTCAACTACGGTTGGTGATGTTGCAAGGCATAGCTTTGGGAGGATTCAACGTAGTGGACATTCACGGGTTGCACCAGAGGCTCAACATTCCCGTGCTGGTCGTGGCGCGCAAAGCACCCGATCTTAGAGCAATAGAAGACGCACTGTTGAACCGCGTGCGTGGTGGTGCGCGGAAGTGGAGGTTGATAGAACGCGCAGGGGCGATGGAGCCGAT